>JAFLCC010000008.1 GCA_017302835.1 Deltaproteobacteria bacterium
ATAACCTGAGATGCCTGTTGGTGGAAGTGCGGGATCAGGATTATGTGGAGTGAAATGGCCGCAAAGACTTGAAATCAGCTTTACCAGAAGCACAGTCCACATAACCCAGCGCTTACCATAACAGATGGTATGTGGTGCTCGACATAACATCTGAAACTTAAAATTCATTTCGAGAGTAATGTAGTTATTTTGATTTTGTTCCATATGTGATCTCCTTTTACCCCCGCCGAAATGCAGGAGAAGGAGTCACATTGTGGGACAAGCACTAACCATTTTTTTCACTTCAGTCTGAGATAGCTTAAGCGCTTGGATGACATCGAACCTTTTGCAGTTTTGAATCTGGTTTGAAAAAGTGTCTCCACGGAAAGTTATTTTGTAAGATCGCTCGCTATAGCGTTTTCCTAATCCTCCCTTCGCATCGGTCTGCGCCAGGGCCAAGCGGCTTTTTCCTGTCACGCCCTCTGCCCCTACCGCACCTCTCGGGTGCTCTCGTGTGTCGGTCGGGGCAAACGCCTTCGCTCTCTCAAACTTCTCTCTTCGTGGCCTTGCCCTTTGTGAAAGGCCCACTCGATAGAGAGCGAAGCCAAAAACAAAATAACTTTCACAAGGAGAAAATCATGGAAAACATAGTTCAAAATAAACCCGTTCAAGCAACACAAATCACTCAAAGATTCAGCGCAAACCCGCAAGTATATCTCAACTCTGATCGTGGCAGTATCACGCACCGCTTGGGAGCAGATCTAAAAATAGAAATGCCCATCAATCTCTACAAAAAAATTCTTGGACTTCCTTTCGAAAAGAAGGAGTCAGTTCAATCGTCAGAGACCACTCGTCGTAATATCTACGGCTTAGTTGCTCGACCCGTGATTTTTCTCAGTCAAGACTGCAATTACCTTGTCCACAGCGTTCTTGGAATTCGTATTTCAAAGCATGTTAACTACTACAAACAAATCATTGGAGCCGAATACACTCCAAAGTCTAAGACCGCATAAGCGGTTCGAGATCACCTGGAGGCATTTGCTTCCAGGTTTAAATACTCACAATAGACAAACTTGCTTCGCAATTTTGATTTCATTTCGAATCGCGCTTTTCACGTCTTGCAAATTCGATTTCTCTTTTCACTGAGTCCCGCCAGCCCCTTCGAGTCTGTCATGCCTCATGATCGGCCCTCACGGGCCTAAGCGAGAATTCGAGCAATCCGCGCCAATCACTCTTAATTTTTCCCCCGCCAAGCAAGCTTGGGGCGTACCTGGCAGGCGAAAAATGTTTTTATAAACCATAGAAGGAGAAGAATTCATGAAAAACCAAGAACAACAAACCAGTCCTCGAATTTACGTCGCATGTTTAGCAGCCTACAACGCAGGACAACTGCATGGCGAATGGATCAATGCTGACCGAGAAACACACGAAATTCTGGCCGACATCAAATCTATGTTGGAAAGATCGCCGGAATCCCGCGCCGAAGAGTGGGCAGTCCACGACTGCGAAGGCTTCAATTCTATTTCTCTAAGAGAGTGTCCCGATATAGAGCGCGTTTCAACTCTTGCAAAACTGATTGTCGCACATGGCGAACCATTTTCGATCTGGTATCAGAACCAAGATGGTAGCTACTTTGAAATTTCGGAACTTGAAGAAATGTTTTTAGAACAGTGGCAGGGGTCTTTTGAGTCTGAGACTGACTTCGCATTTAAACTGCTCGAAGAATCAGGGCAACTGAGCGAACTTCCAGCCTGGGCTCAAAACTATTTTGATTATGAAAGCTACGCCCGCGACCTCCATTTAGGTGGGGATTTTTCTTTCACACGGCACAATTGTCAGACCTACGTTTATCGTAATTGTTAGAGGCGTACTTTCTACTTTTTCCTCGACGGAAGGATTCAGTGCGGACAGCATTTTCGTGCAGTCCGCCTTTTCGTTTATGCAGCATTCGCAGTTTGCGATTGCTCTACCAGAAACCCAGAAAATTCTTTTGTAAGCATGAAGCCTGTGAACTCATCGCGGGAGATAGGTCCACGGATTTCTATATACCGATGTCGCAGTTGCTCTTTGCGGTCTTCGTTCGACAAGGACTGATCTTGCAGCTTTTTGATGTGTTCGTCAGACACAAGATCAAGTGCAAGACTTAGCAATTGATCGACCTTAATCTTGCGACCGGCTTTCTTCTTATTTGCGGAAAGCAAAAGTTTTTCTGCCTTCTTTTGGACCTCGGGATTGATGCGAATTGATTTGGGTTTTTGATTCGACTTTAAATTTGTTTTTGTGCTTTTAGATTCCATTGTTTGCTCCGTTTAATTTTATATTTTGTTAGTTCGTTTGAGTTTCTTGCGATACATCGCCCTTGATTTCGATAACGCCTTGGCTTTTTGGTCGCCTCAAAATCTGAGACATGACTGCACGAATGGCGGCGAGTTGTTCATCATCCATGAAACCAATCATTGATACACAGTCGTCTTTAAAACTGAGAACTGTCTTGTTGCCTGCGATCTTGTCGAACTGCTCCATCGTGTAGCCATAGGCTCGCACCATTTGCTCCACTCGAAAACCTTCAACGGCGCGTTTGCCATTTTCAAAATGGCTAATCGTTGTGTGGGTGACTCCCACTATAGAGGCGGCCTGACGTGTCGTCAGACGTGCGTTTTCGCGCAAACGCTTTAGAACATTTGCGACACTTTCATTTTTGTTTTTGGTTGCTGGCTGCATGTTTCTTGTCTCCTTTGGTTGATGCTTTCCAGACATCGAACTTGGAAACTACGAAACGCTGTTGTTTTGAGAAGTTAGCTGGTGGTTTCCAGCTTTCCAACTTCCTGAATTTTTCTATTTTTTCGTAGCACAAAAGTAGCACTGAAATAGCATAACTCAGGAATTTTGGCGTATTCTCGCGTGACGATGGACGAAATCGAACCGAATCGCTCGTTAAACTTTATCTCTTTGTAATTGCTGTTTTCTTTTTAATTTTCGCGGAGTTAAGAATGTGAAACTTGAGTCATCTGCGAGCGGTCCGAAATTTCATTTTACTTAGGTGTAAAATGGCGGAGGATGCGAGATTCGAACTCGCGTTACGCTTTTGGCGTAAATTCGCTTTCCAAGCGAACGGATTCAGCCACTCTCCCAACCCTCCGATTGAAATCGTCTTAGTAGTTACCTTTAGCAAAAAAAAAAGACAAGTTTTAATTTATACCTGCTTAAGAATAGTTGCTTCTTTATTGGGATATTTTTTAGTCATAATTACTAAGAAAATTAATCCAGGAAGGGCAATCAAGGCACAAGTATAGAAGAAATTTCCCCAGCCGAGGGCTTTAACCATATGGCCCGAAAACCCCGAAAAGAAATTTCTTCCGAGTGTGGCTATACTCGATAAGATGGCATACTGAGTTGCTGTATACTGCCGGTTCGTAATGGAAGCCATATAGGCCACAAAAGCAGCAGATCCCATACCCGAAGAGACATCTTCAAAAATCACGGTTAAGGCCAGTGCCCAACGTTCTGGGCCTACATAAGTAATGAGCGCAAAAGAACCAGTAGATAACGCCTGAAGGATTCCAAAAATCCATAAGGATCTGAGAATTCCAATATAATAGATAACAACTCCACCGATAAATAACCCAACGAGTGAAGAAGCTAAACCGAATGTTTTAGCAATTAAACCAATATCGGTTTTTTCAAAGCCCATTTCTTTATAGAAAGGATTTAACATTGAGCCAGAGAGAGCATCACCTAATTTGAAAAGTAAAACAAAAAGAAGAATGACAAGGGAACCGTCTCGGGAAATAAATTCTTTAAATGGACCAATGACAGAGTTATAGAAACTTTTATCCTTAATTTCAAATGGAGGAGGTTCTGGGGCATAAAAAGTGGCGATGATTCCCAAAAACATTAAAAGAGCCATGATTAAATAAACGATTTGCCAACTGAAATGATCAGCCATGGCTACGGCTAACCCCCCAGAAATCAGCATGGCTATTCGGTACCCATACATTGTCATTGTTGAGCCAAGTCCAAGTTCAATTTCATCTAGATATTCTCTACGAAAGGCATCAATGGCAATATCTTGTGTGGCACTGAAAAAGGCAACTAGAAGAGCCACAAAGGCCATTGTGGAAATTGATTTTGCAGGATCTAGCTGGCCTAACATGAATATCGACGCCACTAGCCCTATTTGCATTAGGACTATCCAGGATCTTCTTCGGCCAAAGCTCCCAATGGAAAGGGAATCAAGTAAAGGTGACCAAATAAATTTCAAGGAATACATCATGCCTACCCAGCTAAAGTAACCGATCGTAGTAATATCTACTTTGGCTTCAGCAAGCCATAGTTTTAAAGTGCCTCCGGTCAAAAGCAAAGGGAGTCCGCTGGAAAATCCAAGCAATAAACAGATCAACATTTTTTTGCTAAATAATTCTTGGATAATATTTTTTTTTGTAGCTGACATTTCTTCCCTTAAATTGAATGGATGGCTTGTAGGTGATTTATTTTGTGCATTTTCCACAACAAATGACTGATGTAAGGTCTTCTTTGTTCACCGGTTGTGACCATTAACAACTTTGTAATTTTTAAATCATCAGGATCAGTAAATAGCAAAATAAGCATTTCCTGAATAAAATTTGTATTCAGTGTGATGTAGTTATCAGTGCCGACACCTAATTGAACCCCCTTTTTTTCCCACCAGGAAAAGGGATGGTCTTTATAGTCAGTAAATCTTCCAGTTAATTTATTATTCGAAGAAGGCAGTGATACTAACGTAACACCTTTTTGTAAGAGTCGATTTAAAACATCATGTTGATAATGTTCGACCTCCCTAGCCGTGTGAAACTTTGCTTTTAAAAATAAAATTTCGTCTTCTGGAGACAAGGGAACTCCATTAATAAGTTTATCTAAAACGGTGCGTTTACTTCCCCAATCAAGTTCTGCCAGTTCATGAGCGACAGAATCTGTTTTATCTAGAGCTTCTGACGATTTATTTTTTTTGATCACCTCTTGATAGAGGCGATGAAAATAGTAATTTGGATTTATGCCTAAACTTATTCCGTGCTCCAAGGTATCAATGTGCCAAATATTCATGGCATTATCTACAGCTTGAATCCCTTTCTTAAGCGTATGAAAGGTTTCTCCATGATGGGAACGTATTTTGAAACCACGGTATTGGAGTTTTCTAAATCCAGATTGTAATTCGTTAAAATGTTCCTTTCTATACAACTCCTTTTCGTCGCCAACGGTATCAACATCAGTTAAATAAGGTTCTAAAAAGGGATATTTATCAAGCATATGCACCAACTCATTAACTTGGGCCATAAAATGAGCTTTCCTGGATTTAAATCGCAAAGGGTCAAAGTGATGTAATTCTTTTCTGAAAGAAGGTGACAATATAAAATTAAAATCTGGATGAGCTGATTTGAATTTCATAAAACCATCATATAGGCCCAGAACCACGTCTTCGGGAGTTATATTTTGGACGCCAGGAATCTGTTCAGAGGTACTGGAAGAGGATCTGGATAATGAAAATTTGAGCCTGACTTGTCCAACATTATATTTCGTATAAAGTTCAGTAGCTAAATGGAAAGCCGCTTCCGCATGTACTTCTCTGGTAATAAAAATTAACTGAGGTAAATATAATATTTTTAAATAAGTTGAAAACCCCTCCCCTTCTTTAAGGCGAATGAGCTTGTCGATATCACTGGGAGAATTTAATGAAAGGGTTTGTAAGCCATAAACTTCCTTGAGCTTATCTTCGTAAATTTTTCTATTTGGACCGTCCAAGAGCTTTTCAATTTTTGGAAAAATAAAATCTGCAGTTATGGCACCCGTTAAATGAATATGCTCTTCCTTGTATTTTAAGGGAAAATTCTTAAAAAAATCAAACAAGGCATCTGAAACGGGATGGTCTAGTAATTGTGTGATTGAAATTTTATTTATTTGAAATAAATCGATAAGCTCTCTAAATTCTTTTACCAAATTAAAGGCATCATGATGTTTTTGTAAATTAGAAGTAAGCAGTAAGTCTAAAGTGTTTTTCAGACTCACTCCATTAGTTTCTCCGATAATATTAGTGAGATGCTTAACTAAAATTTGTTGCGGTGTTCTCATCGTTTTTCCTATTTTGGGATTATTCTTTTATACATCAGTTGGTGAGGACCAGTTTGAGGAACATCAAATACCTGTGCATGGGGAAGAAAGCCATTGCTTCTATAAAAAGAAGTGGCCCTTATTCTGGCATGACACCACAATAAGTCACAGCGTTTTACTTTTAAATAATCAAAGACGGTCATTAAAACAAAACTACCAAACCCTTGACCTCGAAAATTCGAATCCGTTGCCATCCCCCTAAGACGATATGGATTTCCAGACGAAAACTCAAAATAAGATTGTGGGAAAATGGTTGCAATAGAAACAATGTTTCCATTATAAAACAAACCGAAATGTTTAGTTTCAGTATTTCCATCTTCAGGGTACTGACACTCTGGTTTTGCTAAAAAAGGCCTCAAGCTTCTTTGTCGAAGATCTAATGTTTGTTCTTTGGTGATAAAATCAATTTTGTAGTTTGATATCATTTTTTAAATATAGAATTTTTAGAAAGATAATTCTATATTTAAATATTGAAGCCAATTATCTGGAATTTGTCCACGCTTGAATTCGTAATCCACAAAAGGTAACCAATGTGGCATTTTTGGCTCTGCCAAGAGAGGCATTTTCGCTTGAGAAGGGGTACGGTTTGCTTTTCTTTGATTGCATTCTCTGCAAGCTGTTACGACGTTGGTCCAGCTTTTTTCACCTTTTTTTGAAGCGGGAATGACGTGATCCAAAGTTAACTGTCTCGGGTGAAACAAATCGCCACAATACTGGCACTTGTATTGATCTCGTAAATAAACATTTTCTCTACAAAATCGAACTGTATTTCTATTCTTTTGTCGGATATAAGACTTCAATTTTAAAACACTTGGTAAAGGAAATTTAGATTTTGCGGATCGGGCATAGAAAGAATGGTATTCTAAAACTTCTACTTTTTCTTGAAACCAAAGAACAATTGCTTTTTGCCATGTCACAATACGCATTGGCTCATAACTGGAATTCAATAACAAAGACCTAAAGTTCATTAAACCCCCATGACATAGTATCCTTTGATTATACTGCTGTTTTCTATTGCATTTCAAGGGGGATCTATGATTTATAGACTGTCGATAAGGAAAATTTATGAATCCTAAAGTTATTGCTTTTAGTTACACGCTAAGATCCGCTAATGGCGAGGTTCTGGATGTCTCAGATGAAAACAATCCCTTGCCTTTTTTAGAAGGTGCCGGTCAAATTATTCCTGCCTTAGAGAAGCAAATTTTACTTCTTTCAGAGGGAGACAAAAGAAAAATCGTGCTGTCGACAGAGGAAGCCTATGGGCCTCAAAAAGAAAATCTAGTTATGGATGTGGATCGTTCTGAATTTGCACATATACCTGATTTAGAAGTTGGATCTTATTTGCAATTAGATTTAAAAGATCAAATTAAAGTGGTAAGAGTTATTAAAATGACTCCAGAGAAGATCACTCTTGATGGAAACCATCCTCTCGCTGGACAATCACTCGAATTTGATATCGAAGTGGTACTTGTGCGCGAAGCAACACCTGCTGAGATCTCTCACAAGCACGCGCATGGATTACATGGAAATATGAGTCATCATTAAATTTAGGTAATAAGGTAAATCAAGGAGAAGTAAATGCCATCATTTGATATTGTGTCTGAAATTGAGATTCAAGAAATTGACAATGCTGTAAATCAAGCTAGAAAAGAAGTTGAAGGGCGATATGATTTTAAAGGGTCCAAGGCAGAAATTCTTTGGGAAAAAAAGGAAATTAATATTTCAGCGGAAGATGAATACAAGGTTGATGCCATCAAAAATATTTTGCAAACAAAGTTGCTTCGCAGAGGAATAGACATTAAGGCCTTAAAATTTGATAAAATTATTGAAGCGGGCGGCAGAATGTTAAAACAAAAAATTACTTTGATTCAGGGAATCGAAAAAGAAAAGGCAAAAGATTTAGTGCAACTCATCAAAGATGCCAAGCTAAAAGTCCAGCCTCAGATTGTTGACGAAAAAGTGCGAGTCACTTCAAAAAGCATTGATGAACTCCAGGCAAGTATGGCTGTCATTAAAAGTTCTAATTTTGCCATTCCCTTGCAGTTTAATAACATGAGGTCTTAGAGTGTTGAAAAGCGATAGACTTTTCAAATGTATTTGTGTAGCCTAACCAAGCTTATTTTTACAAAAAATACGCAAAGTGAAACAAAAAGAGAAACAATAAAAACAATTTGAAAAATAGGTGCAGTGTACAAAACGTGTACCTAAAAAAAGGTAAGAAAGAGAAAGGGAGGATTCATGGGGAAAAAAATTTACGTAGGTAATTTATCATTTTCCGTGAGCGAAGAGCAGCTGTCATCAACATTTTCACAATTCGGAGCCGTTGATTCAGCTAAAATTATCACAGATAGAGAAACTGGCAGAAGCAAAGGTTTTGGTTTTGTTGAAATGGCAGTGGATTCTGAAGCAGATCAAGCTATTGAAAAGTTAAATGGGACTGACTTAAGCGGCAGAAATATGAATGTTTCTGAGGCAAGACCACAGGAAGACAGACCCCGCAGAGGTGGCGGTGGAGGTTTTGGAGGCTCAAGAGGCGGTGGCGGTCGTGGTGGAGGTTATGGAGGCGGCGGTGGCCGTGGTCCAAGATCAGGTGATTACTAAATTTATATTATTTCTATCTCGAATAGTTGTGGCCCTTTGTTGGCCACTTCTAAATTTGATTTATGCTCAAAATATTCCCCAAGATTCCATTGAAAAAAAAATTGTGTTTCTGGGGGATTCGTTGACAGAAGGGTATGGTGTTGAGATCAGTTCAACCTACACCTTTCTCCTTCAAGAGAAAATAAAATCTGAAAAACTGAAGTGGAAAGTGATTAATGCTGGAATCAGTGGATCCACAACAGCCTCAGCTAAAGGTCGAATTAACTGGATTTTAAAAGATAAGAACAGACCGTCTCTTTTTGTGGTCATTTTGGGGGCAAACGATGGACTCAGAGGCCTCAATGTTGAATCTGTTAAGAAAAACATCCAGGATGCAATCGATCTTATAAAAAAAGAAAAAATCCCAATTATTCTTGGCGAAATTTTTGTTCCTCCAAATTATGGTAAAGACTATTCAGACAACTTTAAAAAAATATTTGTCGAGTTAGCAAAAAAGAATAACATAATATTAATGCCATTTATTTTATTAAAGATAGCAGGAAAACCTGATTTGAATTTGCCAGACGGAATCCATCCAAACGAAAAAGGTCATCAGATAGTTTCTGAAGAAGTTTATACTTTTATTCGTCCCTATTTAAAATAATGATGCTATCATGATTCAATGATAGAAGTCGTCGATTTAAACAAAAGTTTTATTCAAAATCAAAATGTCATATCCATTTTAAATAATTTAAATTTGACCGCAGTTAAAGGCGAGAAGATTGGCATTGTTGGACAATCTGGAAGTGGAAAAACCACTTTTTTAACTCTTATGGCTGGCCTGGAAAAACCCAATTCAGGAAATATTAAAATCAATGGAACAGATATTGTTTTATTGACAGAAGAAGAACTAACCAAATTTAGATCTCAAAATTTAAGTATCGTTTTTCAACAATATCATTTGATATCTCATTTAACAGCTCTTGAAAATGTGATGCTTCCACTTGAAATCATCCGTACAAAGTCCCATGAGGCAAAAGAGAAAGCCGTTAAATTATTAACAGAAGTTGGTTTAGAAAAAAGAATGGATCATTTTCCCTCTCAACTTAGCGGCGGAGAATGTCAGCGTGTGGCTATCGCAAGGTCCTTAGTCACAACACCTAAAGTGATACTAGCCGATGAGCCCAGTGGGAATCTAGATCAGGAAACAGGAGCCAAAGTCATGAGTCTTTTTATGCAAATTGTGGAAAAATATGACATCACTACTTTATTAGTTACCCACAATATGGAGCTCGCTCAAGTATGTAATAAAGTATATCGATTAAGCCAAGGTAAATTCGAGAAAATTAAATGATTATCTATGCATTAAAAGAAATCATTAGAAAATGGCAGTGGAGTTTGATTTTTAGCTTCAATTTATCTTTTGGTTTTATTGGGTTTATTAGCTTATTATCTTTTCAAAACTCCATAGAGAACAAAATACAATTAAACGCGAAACAAATTCTTTCTGCTGATCTATCAATAAATGCCAGAAAAAAAATTAACCCTGTTGAAATTGAAAAAGCAAAAAAAGTACTAGATAGGTTAGAAATAAAAACAGTGGCCACTTCTTATTTTGTTGAATTTATTGCCATGCTTAAAACGGAAGATAAATCGCATTTAGTATCAGTTAAAGCTATTGACGAAAATTATCCCTTATATGGTAACTTAGAATTAAAGTACACTCCGGGTCCGTTTTCTAATAATAAAAACTTAATTCTTGAAGAAAAAATATTTTTATATAGTGAGTTGCAAGAAATTCTTTCTTTAAAAAGATTTCAATTAGTCAAACTGGGAAAACTAAATCTTCACGTTGAAGACTTCATTGTTAAGGACACAACCCAGACATTTAAGTTTGTAGGGATTGCCCCAAAAATTTTTATTCATCAAAAACTTTTAGACAAATCTGATTTATTAAAATTCGGAAGTACCTTTAGTGAGTCTTATCTTTTTAAATTGAAGGAACCATTTAATAAAGAAGTTTTGTTGAATGAAATGTTGAAAGCCATTGAAGACCCGGCTATTCAGATTGAAACATCAGAAACAGCGTCTAAAGACTCTGCAAGACAATTGGGCTTTTTAACAGATTTTTTAAATTTAATTGCCATTGTTTCCATTTTACTTTCAGCGCTAGGAACTAATTTTTTGTATCAAGTTTTCATATTTAAAAAAATCAAAGATTATGCCATATACAAAAGTCTTGGGCTAAGTAAAATGAGCCTAAGAAAATTATTTGGGTATCAAATTTTTTTCCTAAGTATGATAACCATTTTATTATCTTACTTAGGCGCCCGAGCCTTTATTCCTGTACTAAGTTTTTTTTTCGAAAAAACACTATCGATGTATTTAACGGTGACAATCCCAAATTATGTGATAGCCCTCAGCTTTCTCATTGTGCTCTTGACCTGCTTTATGGTTGCTATTCCTTTTCTGCTTTCTCTTGAAAAAATCAGTCCCGCCAAGTTATTCAGTGAAGAAAAAATGAATTTAAATATTAGTTTTCGTTCTCGAATACCACAATTATTAAGTGTTTTTCTTATTGGTATGCTTTCCTTCTATTTAACGAGATCATTTTATATGAGTGGTATTTTTATATTATCACTTATAGGAGTTACAATTGTTTCAATGGCCTTAGCTTTTTTTGGAATTGGAATCCTAAATCTTATTCATTTTGAAAATTGGATATTAAAATACAGCGTCAAATCAATAGTTAGAAAAAAGGCGTCTTCAATCATTATTTTTAGCTGTATTACTTTAAGTGCTTTATTGTTAAATATTTTACCACAAGTAAAGAAATCGATTCAAAATGAATTTATGGTTTCTGAAAATTCTTCCTTGCCGTCTATGTTTATCATAGATATTCAAGAAGAACAGATTAAACCATTACAAGATATATTGATAAAAAATAATAAAAAGTTAGATAATTTGTCGCCTCTTATCAGAGCTCGAATTATAAAGATTAATGATAATCCCTATGAAAGAAAACTTAATTCTGGAGTTTTTTCAACTAGGGAAGAAGAAAGGGAAGCTCGGTTTAGAAATAGGGGCGTCAATCTTACTTACCGACATGAAGTTTCTAAAGTCGAGGAAATCGTTGAAGGAGTTCCGTTCAGTGAATACAAAGATGAGATTCCTGGTTTGTCTGTAGAATATAAATATGCCGAACGACTTGGGTTGAAAATTAATGATAGGATTACATTTGATATTCAAGGGGTTGAGCTTGTTGCTAAAATTATAAATCTTCGCAGGATTAAATGGATTTCATTTCAGCCTAATTTCTTTATTTCTTTTGACGAGGGTGTGTTAACCGATGCACCTAAGTCCTTTATTGGAATTGTAAATAATGTGGATCAAACAACCACAAATAAATTAATTTCTGATATTTCAATGAATATTTCAAATTTGTCTATTTTTGACGTCAGAATGCTTGTGAAGGATGTTTTAAGTCTTGCTGACCAAATCACTTTTTCCATACAATTGATGTCTCTACTTACAATGATCACCGGATTTGTTATTTTATCATCAATTATTTATTTGCAACTACATGAACGTAGATGGGAAATGAATTTTCTAAAAATTTTAGGCGCTAATTTTTGGGATATGTTACTTTATGTTGTTTTAGAATTTAATTTAATAACTTTTTTAGCCGCTCTGTTAGGAGTGCTTATCAGTTTTATGATAAGTTATATTCTTGTAAAGGTGCTATTTCAAACATCATTCACTTTTGAAATAGCTGACTCCGTTTTCTTAATATTGGGGGTATCATTGATCAGCATTATTCTTTGTTGGGCCGTAAGTTTTAAAATTTTAAAAGAGAAATCAAGTCGTATTTTAAATGAAGGTTAGGAACTGTCCAATTTATTTCTAGTAGGGACCTAAGAATACTTTGCTGAACCTTATATAATTTTTCCCTTACTTAGAGTATATAACTTAAAGTTATATTTTTTAAGAGCTGCTTTGTATTTGGCATCGAAGGGATCCGTTTCAATAAATATATTTTCATTGGTATCCCAGACTTTGATTCTTAATTTATCGTTAGTATAGTCGTTAGAGGCCGGATTTCTATTAGAAATAAATGTTTTTTCTCTTTGAACGATATCAAAATAGCCGTCGTTATTAACATCTTCAATCCAACCTTCTTTGAGCATTCTAATTTTAGATGTTTTAGACATGACAGCAAAATCATTAATTATCAATACGATCGAATCGCCTCGTTTTACAGTTAAAGTATAAAAAGTTAAATCTTTCGACTTTATGGCCTCAATTTCAAAGGACTGATTTTTTTTTCCTTTGAAAATGCTGACGGATTTAGAGTTAATATATTTATATTTTAATTTATCAATCTTAAAACGACCCTGAGTAAAATGAATTCTATTTCTGAAAGAAAACTGATCGGCAATTGCAGTGTGAGAAAAAATTAACAATCCAAAAAAAAGAATTATAAATTTCACTCAAGTCTCCTAACGTTACCTTTGGCTGTATTTATTGTAGAAGAAAAAACATATAAACACAAATCGACTTTGGAAGTTGCCCTTGATTGAGAATACTTAAAATGTTACAAAAAAGTGATGATTTTAGCTCCGAGTAAAAAAGCCTTTGATAAACTGTTAAAAAAAATTAATGAAGGAAGCCCTGTTGTAATTCCTACGGAAACAGTTTATGGCCTGGCTGCAAGAATTGATCAAATTGATTCAATTAAACAAATTTTTACACTTAAACAACGACCGTTTTTTGATCCCTTAATTGTACACATTTACCATATAGATCAATTAAAAAGTTTGACCCATTTTGAGTCACCTATTTTGCATCAATTAATCCAAGAATTTTGGCCTGGGCCTCTCACTTTGGTTCTTCCCAAAACGAGTCAAGTTAACCCATTAATCACTTCTGGATTAGATTCTGTTGGGATTCGAATGCCTAACCATCCCTTGGCTCTTCAATTTTTAAAGGAAGTTAAAATTCCTTTAGCCGCCCCTAGCGCAAATCTTTTTGGTCATACCAGCCCAACGAAAGCCCTCCATGTACAAAATGAATTTAATTCTGAGTCGCTACTCATTTTGGATGGAGGAGATTGCCAAGTGGGTATCGAATCCACAGTCATGAAATTAGAAGAGAATCAATTAACCAAACAAATTGAAATTTGCATTTTGAGAAAAGGTGTTATCACAAAGTCGATGATAGAAAGGTCCCTAAAAGAGTTTTCTGGAATATTTAAGTTTATCGAAGGAACAGACAAAAGAAATTCCCCAGGGCATATGAAGCACCATTATATGCCTCAGACGCCATTAATTTTTTTAAGTCAGCGTTTAGATTTTAAAGAAATGATCCAAGATGTTGAAAAAGATTTTAATAAAATTCCTGATGAGATTGATGGAGTAAAAATTAGAAAACCAAAGGGATCTATTAAAAATTGGACCGAAATTATCTTTAATCAAGACCCTGTCCTGGCCTGTAGGGAGCTTTATAGTACCTTGAAAGAAGCTTCAGAAAAAAACGACGACATTCTTATTTTTCAAAAAAAAGACTATATGGAGACAGAGGCTTGGGAAGGGTTTCTAGAAAGATTGAATAAAGCTGCTAGTTTACACTATTAGTCCCACCTTCAGCTAAACATGGACCTCAGCACCCCTTCTGAATTCAACGTGTCAATATTTGTTATTTTTTCTTATCACTTTATTAAGTTTGCAGGATATTATGAACTTTCAAGAGTGCAAGGAAGCTATGAATATCAAATTAACACTTATTACTTTTTTTATTGTTACGGCAACTATTAAATTCGTATTTGCAAACGAAACCAAAGTGGTTTCGCCACAGAACACTCAACTTGATTTGAAACAAGTTTGCTTTGATTCTCTTATAAAGTTTCCAGGACAGAGTGATTTGCTGAAATTGAAAAATACCTGCGAAAAAGTATTACAATTGCCAGAATGTATCAGCGTTCAGGGCGAAAAGATTTTTCATTATGAAAAAAAGGGTCAAACCAATGAGACTAAAAAGATTCTTGTTTTTTCATTGATTCATGGAGATGAAACTCCGGCTGGAACCGTTGCAAGATTTTGGTTAAATCGGTTGGAATCCATAGAGCCCAGAAACCACTGGCGAGTTGTTCCTATTTTAAATCCAGATGGTGTTAAGGTGAAAACCAGATACAATGCCAATAAGATCGATTTAAATAGAAACTTCCCGACAAAAGATTGGGATGATTTAGCATTGAAGTATTGGAAAATCAGTTCTAACAGCAATCCTCGAAGATATCCGGGGGAAAATTCAGCGAGTGAGCCAGAAACAAAATGTGCTTTGAAGCACATAGAAGATTTTAAACCTGATTTTATTATTTCAATTCATACACCGTTAAATGTGTTAGATTTTGATGGACCTAAAGTTTCTCCTCCTAAGTTTTCTTATTTGCCATGGAGGTCCTTAGGGCATTTTCCTGGAAGCCTAGGACGTTACATGTGGTCAGAAAGAAAAACGCCAGTACTAACTATGGAATTGAAAGACTCGCTTCCAGCGACCAATAAAACACTAGAGGATCTTCAGGACGTTATCGGTTCCCTCGTTAAGCATGAAATGTAAAACAATAAGCCCCCTAACCCGGATATTGCAGCAGAAATCTGATGAAATGTCCGGGCTAATGTTTCTGATTATTTTGTAAGGCTAAATGAAGTTCTTCAATGCGGTCTTCTTTGCTGATCACTTTGTCCTGTATTTCAACTAAACGGCCTAGGAGTTTTACTTTGGCTAATCTAATGGCTTCAAAGATATTCTCGTGGACTGCCTCTTCGTGAATTTGTGAATCGTTATCTCGTAAATGAATAGAAATCCGATGTAAATTAGCATGATTTAATTCGATATGGCTCAATTTAAATGGATCTTTTGCAACGACAGCTGCGACAGTCGTTGGGGTAACAAAAGGTTGGAACTCTGCAATTTGTTGATAAATAAACGACTTCACATCGAGGTTATTCTGAATCATATGTTCAGTTCTTAGTATGTTATTCTCGGAATTGTTGATAAGTCTCAATTTAGATCGCTTTGAGTGGGGGGCGCTCTTTTTTGCCTTTAACGTCGACATATTGCCTCCTTAATGATGAGTATATCATACTTATTTAGGGGGTTAAATTTCGACTAGTCTATTTTAAATAAATATTTACCTAGACTAAATTAATTAGAATAAATAGATTTGTTATCTCATATTGAGAATAGGGGTTACCGTGGTTGAACTTCAGAAATCTCCACAAAGAAAGCTACATCCATCTTGGGACACGCTATTAGCTACTGAGTTTGAGAACGATTATATGAAGAATTTACGTTCTTTTCTTAAAGCTGAGTTAAATCAAAACAAGATGATTTTTCCCAAAGCGGCTCATTATTTTGAATCATTAAATCGAACTCCCTTTGATAAAGTGAAAGTGGTGATATTGGGGCAAGATCCCTACCATGGGCCTGGGCAGGCCCATGGATTGAGTTTCAGTGTGCCTGCTTCTGTGCGGCCTCCGCCTTCTTTAATGAATATTTTTAAAGAAATTCATTCTGATCTAGGAAGAGCACCGTCAGTAAAAGAGGATCTTTCTTACTGGGCGGATCAAGGAGTTCTACTTTTAAATAGTGTTTTAACAGTGGAAGCGGGTTTACCCGCCTCTCATCAGGGAAAAGGTTGGGAGCGATTTACAGATAAAATAATTCAATTATTAAATGATAAATCACAAAATTTAGTTTTTATTTTGTGGGGTGCCTATGCTCAAAAAAAAGCAAGCTTTGTCAATCGAGAGAAACATAAGGTCATCGAATCGGTGCATCCATCGCCTTTGTCAGCTCATCGAGGTTTTCTTGGGAGCAAACCTTTTTCCCAAGCTAATGAATATTTAAAAAAACACAACAAATCAGAAATTAACTGGTGATGATCGTTTTCACCACCAGTTTTTTCCATATTTAAGAGGTCCATTTTTTATATACTGAGCTTTGACTTTTTTGTAGCGAGTGGGCTGAGGCTTCAATTTTATATGTTTGAGTTCTAGCAAGTATCTTTCAGCTTTCCAAACATTTCTTCTTGAGAATCTCCAATCTGATTTTGTGTTGTCTAAGTGGGCCATCTGAAAGGCCGTTATTTTTCCAGTTTTGTCGATGTAAGGGTCGAAGTAACTCATGGCAAGAGATCTGAGGCTTGAATATTGGGGAGCCCGGCCATGCAGTCCGGTATCTCTAGATTTTCCAATGCTCCCCCATTTGCCTTTTTCCTTAAAAATGAAAAGTACATGGTCCAACTCGTCTTGGCTTTCAAAACTGAGTACTAGTGGAGGATAACCCAAAGGCTCCAGTATGGCTGCTGCAAGCATAGCCGCTTCCATGCAATGGGCCTCTTTTTTTTGAAGACAGCTTATGGCTGATCTTAAGGTATCTTTTTTGTTATAGTTAAATGTTTTTAAGAATTGTTGAACTTTTCTAGGAGAGTTAATTTTTTTAGATAAATTTAAAAAAATGGCAATCTCATTTGTTTTCAAAACAATTCCAGACCCTTTCAGACTTGTATTGGCAATAGTTTAGCAAACTTTGATGAAAATCCAAAACATCATTTTCAAAATTTATTTTAGTTTCCATGAGCAATTGTTATTTAATAAATCCAGTTAACGCCATGAAAAGGAAGTCATCATTTGATTACAGTCAGTTACTGTCGATCTAAATTTTTGTATCTCATCAGAGCAGGTCATTATAACCACTTTTTTTTCTTTACGTAGAATGATCTGTCTGACCTGTTGGCCCTTACCTTTATGAATAAAATCAATTAAAAGGGCCTCACTCCCTCCTAAATTCATATTTTTGGTTGTCAAGACTTCAAATCCAAACTGTGGGTATTCTTTCATCCATTTGACTGCATATTGGTGTAAATTTTTATTTAGTCCTAAAGTGTCTTTTCTGAGGGTTAACTGTGCGGATCCTCGTTTCTGAGAGTCTATAGGAGCAAATTTAAAGGATTCAAAGAGAGAAGAATTTGTATCATCAACAAGAGTCCATGGGAGCTTTGATGTATTGAAATGAAATCCGTGAAATGAAAAAAACTTACCCTCTGTAGGATCTGTCAGTAAGGATGTCGAGGTGGCTGGGAAGGGCGCTGAATGAGCAAATTCAATGAAGATAAAAACTAAAAAGAGTACTTTTTTCATTGGTTAACCTTTTGACAGGAAGATTTTGTGTTTAGGGATAAGGATCCCAGATTAATTTTTTTGATACCATTTGCTCTTTCTACCCAAGCAAAAGTTGTTGAGTCATTTGCAAGCCTTTGCAATAGACTTACATTTTCATTTTGAAAAATAAATAATTCGTTCTCACATTTGTCTGAAAAATTATAGGCTTTAAAGAAGGTTTTATTTCCCTTTTTTTCAAGATATTCCAGTGAATTGTTGTTGCCGTTGAAATAGAAATTATATTGAGTGTTTTCAAACAAGGGCCAGGTAGAGTCAGCGTTTAAAGAAGATTTTTGATTCTCAATAGGACGAAGTTTAATCATCTTTTTTCCATTAAATTCCTCGGTAATTAACACTTGATTCAAAGTATCCACCTTAAGTTCGAGGATCGGGAAATCAGTAGTATAAATTGTTTTTTCTTTCAAGGTTTGTAAATTTTTAAGGATGAGTTCGTTTTTTTTGTTGGTTGTTTTTACATAGATTATTTTAGGATCGATATGATTAATAAAGTTTATTTTACCTTCAGGAAGAGAATCATTTGTTAGCCTAACCATTTCATCTTTACTTAAATTGTACATATACAATTCGAAATAATTGTCTTTTTCCAATTCATTTGGATCTAGGGTCAGCATCTCTTTTATTTTATCCGTATCAGAAGAAAAAACAATGACGTCCTGTTTTACCATCTGTGGGCCGGCAATCCTTCCATTGATAAAAGTGATTTGTTTAACTTTAGACGTCGACAGATCTTTAATAAAAACCTGTTGTTGTTTTAAAAATCCAGGCATGGAACACCAGAATATAAGCTGTTCACCTGTATCTGAAAATGAAGGCTCATCACAGTTCCATTCAAAAATATGTTCAATGTTGGGTGCTGTTGCGGGTGGATTTAAGGGGGTGGTTAGGGCTGTATCTTTGGGGGGGATAACGACTTTTGGGATCTTGCTTTGGCAGCTGGAAAAGAAAAACAGTAAGAAGATAAAAGAAATAAACTTAATGACCATGCTCTATTCTAGAATAGTTTTATTAAAGAGACTAGAATTTTTCATAAGATAGGGTCTTATTCTAGGAGTTCGAGGACTTTCTTTGTCATTGAAGAGGGGGAGTGCTTGGAAATAGATTTTTTGTTTGTCCAAAGTTTATTCTTCTTGTCTACATCAGAATAAATTTTATGAGAAAATCTTTCAGGATCTTGGATATAGATATAGTTATTCGTGATGGAGTGCTTAAATCTATAATGGCTTGGTTTTATAGAAATTTTTTTTAACTCTCCAGGTAAAAACCAATACTTCTTCAAAAATGGAAATTCTGGATCTTTGACTAGTAAAATCTCATTTTTAAATTCAACTAAATGGGGAGTAAAGGACCACAATGTTATTGGTTTTCTAGGTCTTTTCAATGGCAGAAGCTTTGTTTGATCATTCGCAAAAGCAAAACAATCTTTGTTCCAAGGACAAAGAGAGCAAAGGGGTTTTTCAGGTGTACAAACTGTGGCTCCCAGCTCCATAAGGGCTTGATTGATAATGCTTGCCTTTCCGTGGGCTACAATTTGATCCACTAAGTTTTGAAACTGCACGCGTACCTTATTTTCCCACCACTTTGATTTTAGACCAAAGTTTCGAGATAAAACACGAATCACATTGCCGTCTAAAACTCCTGTGGATTCATCAAATGCAATGCTAGAGACCGCTCTGGAGGTGTAGGGACCAAAGCCTGGGAGTTGCATCAAAGCTTGATAAGATGTAGGAAAACCGTTTTCTGCAATTAATTGCGCACTCTTGTGCAAATTTCGGGCTCTTGAGTAATATCCAAGCCCTGACCAGTATTCTAAAACCTTTTCAATTGGCGCACTGGAAAGTTTTTGTACCGTAGGAAATTGGGTAATAAATTTTTCATAGTAAGGAATAACGGTGACGACAGTTGTTTGTTGAAGCATCACCTCAGAGATCCAAATCAGATAAGGATCTCTATTTTGACGCCATGGTAATTTTCTTTTGTTTTGGAGGTACCAGGAAGTTAATCTTTGAACCTTATCTTTCATCCTAATGTCTTTGAGTGTGATTATTTTTAGGCCACAACTCACTCCAGTTAGTGGTTTCAGGAACTTGAGATTGTTGTGCATTGAGAAGAACTTTTTTGCTTACAATAACACCTTCTAAAGTCGTTTCTGAAAGAACTTTTCCGCAGGCATCGACAACAGATTCTGCATCAAGTCCATGAAGATGATAAATTTCTTCTGGTCTTCCACATTTGGAATGTCTTCGAACGGCACAGGATTCTTGTCGAGTGCCAATGATGGACCCAAGATTGTCTAAAAGTCCAGGTTCTCCATCATGTATTGAAACAATTGGTATTCTTTGGCCTGACATCATGACTAAATCTTCAGAATTAAGCTCACCTTTTTGATTTAAATATAAATTAGCATTTATGCCTAAATGGTTTCGTAAATAATCATAATTGTTTATATGTCCTTGAATTCCACATAACAGATCCGAAGAAGTTACCACGATGACGTTGGCATAGATACCCTTAGACAATAAAATTTCAGAGGCTTTAATTCCTTCAGTAGCAAGCGCTCCCATGACAAAAATATTAATTACATTTTCGCCAGGAACATAACCGGCATAATCTTGATAATTAATTAAATAATAACCGCCAGCAAGAACTTCTTTTTTGATGACTTCTAAGACTTCAGAATCAGGTAAACATTCAACTAGATCTTCAGAGGTAGCTCCTTCTAAAGAGTATTCAGATCGACAAAGCAATGTTTTCTGAGCTTTAAAGCGAGACTGTTTTTTAAGGTAAGTCATCATGTCTTTTTGCTCAATCCCGCGGGTCACGCCACGAATAAGGACCCCATTGCGACCTTCGTTATCAAATGTTAAATGTCTTTTAATTGCATCACATAAAATCCAATCCAATTCTAAACAGAAAAAAGGCTCCCAAGTAATTTGATTAGGAATCTGGAAATCTGACTTCCATCCATGCTGGGCTCCTTCAGGAGATAAAGTAACTCCCGAGGGGGTGCCCACAACAATAAAACTACTTTTCCAGTATAAGTTATAAAAATATTGATCATGAGCCCTTTTAATAAAGAAATCATACACGGTCATTAGTGGTATAATTGGAATTCCCAAAAGATCTCTTAATTTACCAAAGGAGCCGGCACAGCTCATCACGTTCCCTTCCGCGATTTCAAATCGTAAATACCGGTCGGAAACTTCTTCACCGGGAACTAAGTCAGGAGTTTTGTCTTCTTTAGCTCCGAGTTCAGCTTCTGTATCAGTCATCACTGGAGCACCAAAAATTTTTCCATCCATAGCTGGATTTAAATTCGTACTCGTTCCAACATCAGGAGCCATCATGATCATTAATTCCCCTGGGAGTTTCCAAGTTTTTTCAAAATCAGTTAATGGTTTTTCTTTTTGAGTTGCCGCTGTATTAGCTAACCGAGTTAACTTGGCTGTTAGCTGTCCTAGCATCCATTGAGTATGGGGAAAACTCGTTAATTTTGTATTTATATCTAAAGAGTCTGGAATATTGCCGTGTTCAAATAATTTGGTCGTAAAAAACTTTTTATTTTTTTCTTTAAGAGAGTGCTGGCTTAAAATTTCTTGGTAAAGCTCCTCTCCCCGATCTTTTAAAAATTTAGATTCAGGAGTCGCCTCGTCAAAGCGAGCAAACAAAGTCGTTCCCGTAATATTTTGTTTTTTTCTGAGCTCTTCCATTTCTTCTTCGCTTGGGAGCGCGCTGTGATTTCCAGGAGCTGCAGCCATTTTCAATCCCCATCCCTTTAGAGTATGGGCAATAATAATGGTCGGTTGGCGCTTAGATTTTTTTGATTCTTCCATGGCTTCAGATAAAGCCATAATATCATGGCCACCAAAATCTCTGATCGCCAAATAAAGATCTTCGTCGGTGACATGATCCATGAATTTTTTTAAATTAGCGTGCTCTTTGACGAGTCCTTTTTTTAAAGCCTTCATGTCTTTAACTAACAGCAATGCTTGAATATCAAAATCAGCCAAGATATTTTCTAATAAGTTTTTAAAAGCTTCACCACCAGGCTTGGCAAAAAGTTCTTTTCTTTTATGACCATGTCTGACTTGTATGACTTCCCAACCATTTGCAGCCATCGTTCGCTCAATGCGGTCAGCATCGGTACCGTCCATGATTTTATTATTTGTAATACGATGTCCATCCAAAGACTGGCGATTATAGTCTACGATCCATGTTAAATTGCCAATTTCTCTTTCTGCAAAATCAGGAACCGCTTCATACATGCTACCTTCACGAAATTCTGAATCCCCTGTCACTGCCCAGAAATGGGCCTTAGGGACTTCATAATCATGTTCTTGAGCGTAGCGATAAGCTAAAGCCAGGTAACCTGCCTGTACGGGTGGGATACCAACGGTTCCAGAAGGAAAAAAATGATGATGATCTGGATCAAAAGCTGAATGGTAGGATTGAAATACTGGCTCCCCATTTTGAGAATATTTTCGCAGGCCCATCATGGCGGTATTGCAATCCTCTAAAGAGTATCTAGAAAAATCGTCTTTTAATAATAAGTTCAATAAATAATTATAAGAGTGATCTGTAGGAGAGGCATGAGGCTTATTCGCAATAAAATCAAAACTAGTTTTAACCAGCAAATGCAAAGCTCCCATAATATGTAAGGCACTTGAGGAACCAGCGGCATGGCCGCCAATTTTTGGATCCCCTTTCACCTTATCTGTACGGTGATTGGCCTGGTAAATCATTTGAGTTGCTAAATAATGAGCCCTTAATGCGATCTTATCTAAAGTAGTTTTTGAAGGAGAGTTCTTAATAGTTGCCGTCTTTGATGATGTTGTCATGTGTCCGCCTTTAACTGATTTTCGCTTTGAATTTAATCGAAAAAGACTAAATTTCAAGAAAAATAAATTAAAGACAATAGAGTCTAAGCTTCGAAGAGTCTAAGACTCCAGGACTCTATGATTCTAAGAGTCTAAGACTCTATGATTCTAAGATAAAATCCCATCTGATTTTAACAGTGCCATCGTCTTCAACGATGCCTTGGGGTGGGTTGGGGAAGGGAGCTGCTGACCTAAAGGCTTCAATGGCGGCCTCATCCAGATCTTTGACGCCAGAATCACTTAGCACCTGAACATTTACTAAAATGCCAACTGGATTTAATATAATAAGAAGTTTAGTAATTCTATCTTGATTGGAAGCAATGGTGCGACCCTGGCGAAACATTTTTGTGAGTTTATCTCGGACCTTTGGTTCCCAGTAATGAGAAAGTTGACGACGGATACGATTAAAATAAGTATAATATTTAAATTCCTTAGTATTGAGAATGGTCTCAACGCCAATATCCGTATTCTTTAGATAATCCTGGGTTTGCGAAGGTGAACCTGAAGCACTTGGATTTGAAGGAGTTTCTCCAGAAACGGTATCCACCATTCTATCTTTAAAAGATTTCTTTGCCTCAGCTAAGGGATCGAACACTTGTTTTACACCCTTTGCCAGTTGGTTTTTTTGTTGTTGAGCTTGTTGTGCTCGTTGATGTCGTTGCTGCTGTTGTTGTTGTGGAGAATTCCTAAACTCCCCACGGTTTTTGGCAACAGTTTCTTTTTCAACACGTTGAGTGTTTTTGCTTAAGTACTTCGCATTTTTCGATTCTTCCGTATTTAAACTTTTGTCCGTTTGATCCACGATTTGTTTTAGATTTTTTTCTGTAGATAAGGTCTCGGGTTTAATTCTCTCTAGCGCTGGTGGCGAAACATAATCAACTTCCACTTGGTGGGGCCTGGATGCAGGTACTGGAAAAAAAGAAATTCCACCCAAAAGAAATACGTGAACCAGAAATGAAATTATTAAAAATACATAGAGTGAATTTTTTTTCATCGAAGCTTGCCTCTAATGGAAGATCGGAATGAACTGCAAAAAATGAAGATAAAAATTAAATATTTTCAAATAATTCTGCTTGGCCGGGTCTGGCTTAAAGTTGAGTCCTGGTGTCTGATTAAAAAAGCCAATAGTCCGTTTGACTGTTTCTTATTAAAAATGACATAATAGTCCAATGAAGTTTGATGCTTGGGTAATTTCAGATAAGGGAAGAAAGCGCGAAACAAATCAGGACTCCACTTTGATTAACGCTGAGTTGGGTGTTTTTATTGTGGCAGATGGAATGGGTGGACATTCTGGGGGGGAAGTCGCGTCATCAATGGCAGTAAAAGCCGCAGAGAGCGTGTTTAAAGATCCTGAATGTTTAGACCGCTCTCCTCGAGAGGCGATAGCAAAAGCATATGAAGAAGCTTCGCATTCTATTTTTGACAAGGCAGCCAAAGAAAATCCTGAACTTTCGGGAATGGGTACAACCATGGTGCTTTGTTATTTACGCAAGAATTATATTTATATCGGGAATGTCGGAGATTCTCGATGTTATTTATTTAAGAAACCCTACCTGTGGCAATTAACAGAAGATCATTCCTTAATCAATGAACAAATCAGGGCTGGTGTTTTAACAGAACAACAAGCCTCTCAAATTATTGCCCGAAATGTGATTACTAGGAGTGTTGGCTATGAACGAGACATTGAAGCTGATATTTTCGAGCGCGAGATTTTTTCTGGAGAAACCTATTTGCTTTGTTCCGATGGGCTATCTAGTTTAGTTCCTGATGACAAAATATCTGAGATATTAAGTAACTCGAACCCAGAAATTGCCTTGAAAAACTGCGTGGAACAGGCCTTAATCAATGGTGGTGATGACAACGTCAGTGTTTTGATTTTACACTTTGAATAAGGACTATTTGTTGTGAATAAAAAAAGTTATACGTTTTTTCTTATTTCTAATCAAGACGGGCTAACTAAGAAATTTGTTGTTTCTTCGACAAAAGTTAAATTAATAGCTTTTATTTTTTCTACTGTTTTTTTGATCTTTGCTACAGGTCTAATTGATTATTTTGGACTTTTGGTGCAGGCTCTTGAAAACAAAAAGCTTAAATCTGAAAACGCTCAATTATTAAAACAATTTCAAGTGGTGGAGGGGAAGGTTAGTTCCCTTGAAAACAGTTTGGAACGAGTTAAATCTTTTACGGCTAAACTAAAATTAATTACCAATGTGGATGCTGAAGATAGAATCGCTAAGCTGACCATGGGAAGTAAGCCACCAACGAATAGCGCAGCCAGTGAAGACTATGAGCCTATGGATCAACGTCTCAATACCCAGGGGCTGACAGAGCAAGATAAATTATTTGTAACAAATAAACAATTGAACGATCAAAATGGCGAGCTTATTTCACAAGCCTCCGACAGAGATTATGCTTCTTTAGTGGTACGAATAGATAAAGCAGTGAAAGAAACTCAACTGAAAGAACAAAGTGTTATCGAGCTTTGGGAAGGTCTTTCGGAAAGACAAAGTTTGCTTAACTCAACTCCCAATATTAAACCCGCCAGAGGTTGGTTGACATCCGGTTTTGGTTACCGACTAAATCCTTTTACGGGAAAAAACACCATGCATGCAGGGCTTGACATCGCAGCCACTCCTGGATCTCCGGTCTATGCTCCTGCTGATGGTTTAGTTGTTTTTGCATCTTATGATGAAAGTTATGGAAAACTTGTTAGTATTGATCATGGTTTCGGCGTCTCAACCCGATTTGGTCACAATGCTCAAATTTATGTTCATGTGGGCCAAAGAGTGAGCAAATGGGATGTTATCTCGGCAGTTGGAAATACTGGCAGATCAACGGGGCCCCATTTACATTATGAAGTGAGGATAAATTCAGTTCCCGTGGATCCAATCAATTTCATTCTTGATGAATAAGGATAAGGACCTGTAACAAAAGTGATTTCATCAATCACTTTATCCTGAATTATTCTGCTATAGCTAAGGAAGAGATACATTTAGTATCTACGCCGTAATTGTAGAAAGGTAAATCACTCGCAACCCGTGTAAGCGTTTTAGCGCTGGGATTATAACTTAGTTTTTCTATCGAGTAATTTACAACCGTTGTAGCTGATGAAATAGCCGTAGCCACATACAAGCTGTTATCCACAGAATCGTATGTCATGGCAGAAATGCCATAGAGTAAGTACCCAGTAGTCACATAAGTACTCGAATCATAAATTTTGACTCCGGTGCTAATGGCGTTTGTCGTATCGTCAAAATCGTAGACATAAATTGAGTTAAGATCCGTGGTAATTGCATTCCCTGCGTAGGCTACCATGACTTGGTTTACTGATTGAAGGTAGACAATAGCCACGGGATACGAATTGGCATTTGGAGCTGATCTCACTCCAAGGCAGTGGGCATCTAGACCATTATATCCAGTTGAAGTAATAACACCCCATCTGTTGTTTGAAGCCAGAGCATTGATGTAGAAAATCTTGCCGCTTGAATTAGTTACGGCTCCAATTATATTCGTGTTGGTCGCTCCGCAAATAGTTCCAAGGCTTGTACCAACGTAAGCAGCAGATCCAATTCTTACTCCCTGGCTTGAAAACTTTTCTATCCCTGCAGTCTTAGCTATTAGATATCCATTATCTGGGGTTTTAATTATAGACTTTAGGACAGCACTTAAAGCGGCCGTATTCGACGAAAAAATAGCCCTAGAAGGGCTTGCAGCTTTTGCTACTTTCTCAATTCTTCTGCCTGAAGTACTTTCAACAGCAACGAGTAGATTATCTTTATCTTGTTCAATGGCGCAAACAGGAGAGTCACCCGCATTGGCTGGGGCAGAGTTGAAATCAGCAATGGTCATATCTTTTTTTCCCGTAGCTAGGCTTAATCTATAGACTAGATTAGATGCTGTTGTTGCCGTAAAAGTCGTATTTCCAGTTCCAGAGTAACAGGTGCCAGATGTAACATAAAGATATCTTGGTTTTGTTGTGTCTTCTGTTTGAGGAGGGGTTGTGCTGGCGGCAACTTCATCTGCTTTTTTCTGGCTGCAGGCGGCTCCAAATAAAACTAATAATATTAAAATTTTTTTTAAGTTAGTTAACTTCATTTTTCACCTCACCTGTATACTCTCGGCTCGACTATCGTAAAGCTTTACAGAAAAATGAAATTTTTTTGAAAATTTATTTATTTTTCATAAATTCAAATCAGTTTGTATCAAAATTAACCAAAAAATGGATAAGAAAGAGACATCGTACTATTCAATGACATCCACAGAAGGAAGTGGACATAAGAGCGTGATTCTCTTTTGATTAATAATATTGGCATATTCTTCAAGACTCACGGCGCGTGAATGAGACTTAAATTTTAATTTTTCAAAATTTAAAGTGATCTCTGATTTTTGTGGAGAATTAAATGTTTTACCACCTCGACAGCTGCGAATGATGGGATCGCTTGTATCATTCAGAAACGGATCAATCATGTCACACATAAATTGAGCCGCACCTAAATAGTCTTTTGCTGCTTTAAACTTTAAGTAAGCATCTCGCATTTGTTGGCAAGCGATTTCATGTTCTCTGCTACCAAAAGGAAGAGTCGTTGCGTTTAAATTTTCTAATCGAGACATGTTGTTCATTTGACTTAATGGCTGTGGCGCTTTCGTCGGATCTGGTTTTATGTTTTCGTATTTTCCTTGGCCCACAGTTGTCATAGCATAGGCTCCTTGTTGAAGGAGCTTAACAAAATCTGAAAAGCGACCAATAGATCTTTGATGCATTTCAATATTATTATCTAACCAAGCCAGAACGGGGGATTTAGACCAAAAATATTGATTTCTAAAAAGAGTCGCCTTCAGCTCTTGTGATCTTTGATCTAATTCGCTTCGAATATAGACGGCATCAGGTCGGGACATTTCTTTAAGTACTTTAACAACTCGATTCAAGGACTTTCCTTCGGCTTTTAATTTCTTATATTCAGCATTCCAATTTTGAAATTCTGAATTTTGACTTAGTGCCTGTTCAATTTCTTTGACCTCTTTATTTACGAGGTTGCTGGAGTAAGTAATGGTATCAGCAAGTCGTTTAATCCAAATTTTAGTTTCTTCGGCGCAGAGATTAATAGCTTTATACGTTTCTTCGCTATCATCGGCTAAGACCTTAGCAGATAAGGCTGTTAAGCGGTTTTTAGATTTTCCAAAGGCAATACTAAACTCATCAGATTCTGTTTGAACTTGTGGATCTACCTGACCACCACTGAGTTTTGTCGATTCCACAGAGGTTTCTAATATTCTCATCACGCTTGCTGGAAAGGTTTCACCGTCTTTACTTCTTTTGACTAAGCTAGAACCCATAAGACAAATTCTTTCTTTATCTTCGCCGGCAGCTTTGAGTTTTGCCTGATAAAAATTGAGATTGTATTTGTCCTCAACGATGCGAGCCTCAAGATCTGTGATTACTTTTTCAGTTTGATATTTATATTGCATCAAGGGCAATAACTGACTTGAAGGATTGTTATATCTGGCACGATAGGCCTCAATATTTTTAAATAAACCAGTTTTAATTTCCCCTAAACGACCTTCTTCGCCGAGCTGTAGAAAATCAATTTTTTGTTTTACTTTAACGAATTGACATGTGTTTTGTAAAATGGCTTTTCGCACCTCGGGGTTCGTGAGATCCAAAGAATTTGCGTCCATAAATTGTTGAAAACCTTTGATTGCCGTGGTCGCATAAACTCCGCCAAGCAAAGCCAGCTTGGTAGCAATTCCAATAGCTGGGTTGACAGAAGCAATGACCAAGGCCACGGGTGCTAAGTTATTTAAAACCTCATTCAAAGAAAGAGCGGCTTTAGCTAAGGAGGATTTACTTGAATTACAGTTTTTGTTGAATAATTTGTTGCTACTTAAATTGGTAGCAATGGAGTTTATTCCATAAACAGCATCAGTGACAACTCTTTCGATATCCCGGGTGTTGGCAGAGTTGATATAATCAGGATTCTGCGAAAATTGCTGGATTTGAATAATCATGTTTCTAATTTTTTCACTATCGGAATAAAAATCAGTATACTGAGATTGCTGTTGCTGCATGCACTCGTAGTTTGTTTTCATCGCTTGGCTCATCGCATCCAATCCTCTGAAAATAGAATCATAAGGGTTGCTTTCGAACAAAGGGCAATAAAACTCATTAGGAACTTGGGCCAATTGAAATTGATTGTTTCCCCCGAAGCCGCCGATGCCTCCAATGCCCCCCCCAATACCCCCGATCCCTCCAATACCACCAATGCCGCCAATAGAGGGAAGCAAAGAACCACCGCCTCCAGGTAAAGGAGAAATTCCAGGATTTGTAGGAAAGATGGGGTTTATGACCGGGTCACTCGGTAAAACGGAAAAACTGGGCTCGGTGACTGGAGATGTAGGACTTGTTGGACTCTGAGGGTTTGTAATATCAATTGGGAACAAATTATCATCAGGTCCGCCTGTTGCCGGAGGTTGAGCTTGGGAAACATTAAACGTAAAAAGGGATAAGACCATTATTTTAGCTATTTTAGAAAATGATTTGTTCTTTAATTGCTTGGATAACTTCACGGTATTCAATCCTCCCAATGGCGTTTTTGGACCTTTAGTTCTTAGCATTAAGTCTTTTAAAAGACCATGATGACTTTCTGATTTTCAAAATTCTTTAATTTAATGAAAAATATTCAATCTCAGGGATCTCTGGGGGCGGTAAAGAGGGGGTAGAGAGGGGTGGCAAGGTGACGAAATTTTTAGCGTTGGTGTATAATTTTTATTGAATCATTCTGAGATGATAGTCTCTGGTCGTGAATAGTTGAAACTATAGCTCTTTTCAGATGGCAATGAATTTGTAACAACATTGAATTAATGGGTCAGAATCAGTTCAAAATATTTTTTAAGTCTGTAAGCGCTTTCACCTTCCATGTGAGTTGTGTTCTCGTTTTTGTAAGTTCTGCTAATGGACAAATTCTTCAAATGAGGGGGCTTTCACCCTTAAATGACAAAAATTATTTTAAAATGTTGAAAAAAAAATATGCAAAGAAATCTCAACTGAAACGTCCTACCAAAATGAGTACAAATAAAATTAAGATCGATCTCAAAAAAATTGAACTTTTGCAGGCAAAAAAAATTATTGCGCCAAAACCCATAGCTATAGAGTCATCTTATGTTAAGACTTTAAATGGGACTATTCCAGGAAATCTAGGTCCTTCGCAAAATGAGGGAGAGGTCTTAAAACGTTTTGGGGATCAGGCCATTCAAAACTGGCTAAACTCCCCCGCAGTCAGGAACTCAAGTTTTGGTAAAGCCGCAACTCAGGTTGAAAATGCAATGAAAGTAGAGGCGACGGTACAAACGGCTCCGCACTCGCCAGGAGCGACTCCTATTGACCATAAATTTTCTTTCCAATATTTGGCATTACAGTCTCAAGCAAAAATGGAATACAAGGGCTACACCAACGCCCAAATTAAAATTGATTCTAGTAAAAATGAAACGGCTGTCGAAGTGTCTGAAAAAGTATTTAAAAATAAAGATTTTGTTATCTCGCACACCAAAAATGCGACAGATAATAACAGCACTATGGGGCTACGTTGGAGTTGGTAGGCTTGATTTATGGTAGGTAACTGCCAATATCTTTTCTAAAAAGCTTTCCTGACCAATGTAGTTTTTCATTAAGTTCATAGGCCTGGCGCAAGGCCTCTTCTTTGGTGTTTCCAACGCCTACCGAGCCAAGAACACGGCCTCCGTTGGTTTTCCATATCGGCCCCTCCTGTTTAGTTCCCGCATGGATAACATAGGAAGTGGAGGAGTCGCTGATTTGAGCTAAGCCTTCGATGGAAATTCCTTTAGTTGGATTTTCTGGATAACCTGGACTAGCTAATATCACGCATGCGGCATGGAGTTTTTTTAATTTTATAGGGTCTAAGGTTCCTTGAGATAGATGACTCATTACCAAAGCTAGGTCTTCGTCAATCAATGGAAGAATCACTTGAGTTTCTGGATCTCCGAATCGAACATTGTATTCTAAGACCTTAGGCCCTTCTTCGGTAACCATAATCCCAATAAAGAGGGCTCCTCTAAATAAAAATTGATTTTTTCTTAGTTGGTTCACGCTGGGTTTTAAAATCAGTTCTTCAATTTGATGTCGGAGTTCGTGTGGAATTTGAAGAGGAGCAATGGTTCCCATCCCTCCCGTGTTTGGGCCTTCATTGTTGTCATTTAATCTTTTGTGATCTTGAGCCAAAGGCAAGGACACATAGTTTTCTCCATTGGTTAAAATAATAAAACTTAACTCCCATCCCGGTTCAAATTTTTCTAACAGAGCCTTTCTTCCCGCATCGCCAAAGATTTGTTTTACAAATAAATCTTGGCTTGCCAGTTCAAGCTCCTTAAGAGTTTTGCAAATATAAACTCCCTTCCCAGCCGCCAAACCATCCGCCTTCAAAACATATGGGGGCTTAAAACAAGTAGCTTTACTTAGGGTTTCCTCAACGCTCGTAACAACAAAATAGGGGGCTGTTGGAACGGCAGCTTCGACCATAAATTCTTTGGCAAAGATCTTACTTCCCTCAAGCATGGCAGCTTGCTGGCTAGGGCCCACTACCAAAATTCCTCTTTCCCTTAACCGATCAGAAACCCCTGCAACTAAGGGATCCTCTGGTCCGATAAATACAAAATCAATTTCAGATTGAAGGCAAAGTTGAATTAATTTTTCAATTTCTAAATAAGAATACGAATGGCAAATGGCTTCTTTTTTCATTCCATCATTGCCAGGAACAACATGAATTTCCGTCACTCTGGGTGAGTTTTTAAAGGCTTTGACAAAAGCATGTTCTCTGCCGCCTTGTCCTAGAATTAGAATTTTCATGATCTCTCCTTTACTCTTGAAAAAACACAAACTACCCTTTTTTTTATGGAAAAAATAGTATTTATATCAGGAAAAAGAACTCCCTTTGGAGCTTTCGGTGGAAGTTTGAAAGAGGTTTCAGCAACAGACTTGTCAGTTGCTGCAGCGAAAGCGACCTTGGAACAGGCTCAGTTGAGTGGTGAAAAAGTAGAACATTTAATTTTAGGCAATGTCGTTCAATCTGGAGCCGATGCGGCTTATATTCCCAAACATATTGCGCTCAAAACGGGATTGCCCATGGCCGCCCCCGCCTTTTCAGTTAACCGTTTATGTGGAAGTGGTTTCCAGTCTTGGGTCAGTGCCGCGCAGATGATTCTGACCGGTGAGGCTTCGGTGGTTTTGGCTGGTGGGGTGGAGCAAATGTCGCAAATTCCCTACATCGCCAGAGGGGTTCGGTTTGGCGGCATTCGAATGGGAAATTTTGAGCTTGAGGACTATCTGACCTCTGCCCTCACCGATGCCTATTCTCAGACATCTATGGCTATCACTGCTGAAAATTTAGGAGAAAAATATCAGATCACACGAGCGATGGTGGATTCCTACTCGGTACAATCTCAAAGTAGGTACCACGCCGCTTTGTTAAAGGATTTTTTTAAAACAGAAATCACTCCCATCACGATAACAAGCAAAAAAGGGACGCAAATTTTGGATAAAGATGAACATCCAAAACCAGAATCAACCCTCGAAAAAATTGGTCAGCTCAAGCCCCTCTTTAAAAAAGATGGTTTGGTGACAGCTGCCACCGCTTCGGGGATTGTGGATGGAGCAGCAATGAGCCTGCTTACGAGCGAGAGCAAGGCCAAAGAGCTGGGGTTGAAACCAATGGCCCGAATTATATCTTGGGCCTCTTTTGGCTGCGATCCCACGATCATGGGAATAGGTCCAGCATATTCTTCGCGACTAGCTCTGCAAAAAGCTTCACTTAAACTCGAACAAATGGATCTTGTTGAAGTCAATGAGGCCTTTGCGGCTCAATACTTAGCAGTTCAGGCAGAATTGGGATTAAATCCCGACAAGACCAATGTGAACGGAGGGGCTATCGCCCTGGGACATCCATTGGGAGCTAGCGGCACTCGCATCATGAATCATTTGGTATATGAGTTACACCGTCGTCAGGCGAAGTATGCCCTTGGCAGCGCCTGTATCGGTGGTGGCCAAGGAATATCTATCATTATTGAAAGAATCTAACAGTCGGATAGATGACCTTCTGGGGACAGGCTCTATAAGACAGCTTTTAAAGTTATAAACTCTGAATGATTTGATTGGCTTCAGAGTAATTTTCAGGAGCGACATACAATCGATCGATGACCCTGGTGCCTTCGTATTTTTTAAAAATTTCGGTGGAGTCATTAATAGGTGTTGGTTTAGTCCATTTATCGTAGGGATCCACCACATAAATATCCATGGCTTTGTCCTCAACCGAACCAGAATGATATTTTGATAACCGAGCGTGGGAAGAAGCCCAGATGACTTCGATTCCTTGAGCTTCTATAATTTTCTTGGCCTTTTCACAACGCTTATTCATTCCTATATTATGAAGTTCAAGCAAGACCCTAAATGGCTTTCTTTGCGAAATTCGCTTGGCCCAAGGATTTTCTGAATTAGAAAGGTGTTCATAAAGTTTATAGTCATTATATTTTAAGTACTCTGATATATCAGCAGGTATGAAAAATTGGCAGTCCTTTGAAGACAAATATTTATTTAGCATTTCCTCGTAAATAATACTTTTATGATGAAAGTAAACCATCAAGTGCATGTGATGACGTGAAATTAAAAAATCATCAAAAGAGTATAAGGCCCTGCGACTGATGGCTAAATAAAGTTTCTGATCGACAATATGAAAAGTTAAGTTTTGAATCAGCCATTCGATATCCACTTTTCCATAATTAGTTCCACAAAAGTAAGAATCACGCTCTAAATAGTCCATTCTGTCAGCATCAAGTTCTGAGCTTATTATTTGACTTAATATGGGTCGGAAGTCCATCTGACCATCCATGAAAAAATCATCCGTTGCGGGCAAAGTCTTATCGATTAAGCAGGCCACATGGTAAGGCGTAAATTCAAAATTATTTTTAATAGCCTCTGCAATACTCGAGTCAGTCAGGAATTTTAAAGTGTAATCTTCATGGTTGGCTCTTCGGTTTTGATTGTTTTCGTCGTTATAGATTTTAATCTTGAGGTCTTCAATTTTAGGCATGACTTGTTCGGTGGTATGGCTTAAGGGTCCGTGGCCGAGGTCATGTAATAAAGCACCCAAACGGCAAGCCTGACGAAGTTGTGTTTTCTTCGATGATTTAGAGGCCGACTTCACAGTCGATTTCGTAAAGGGATAAATTCTAAAAATAGCATCAAAAATTTGCCCAGAAATATGACAAACTCCTAAGGAATGCAAGTAGCGGTTATGAGTCGCTCCCGGAAAACTAAACTCAGAAAAACCAAGCTGTTTGATCGCGCGCAGTCTTTGAAATTCTGGAGTATCCAGTATGGCAACCTCAGCATCTGAAAAAAATAATGAACCATGAAGGGGATCTCTAATTTCCATAAATTATTTCCTCGATAGATACCTTGAGATAAATAGTCTTTTAGATCTCGTCAAATAGATCATTTAGATCTTTCTTAAATAACATGAGATTTCTAAGCTTCAAAGTCCTTATATTAGATTTAGTCACTAATTTGAAAATTAAAGGTCCAGATTTTCTCATTATGGCTCAAGTTTTTTTTAAGTGTCCCGATCTGAGATTTAAGAGATAAAACACCCATAGGAATCATTAAGATTCCGTCGCTCTCTAAGGATGGAGAGGGATTAACTCAAGGAGGAGGAATTTATGGGATTGCGTATTAATACAAATACGGCTTCTTTAAACGCCCAAAGGGTTCTTTGGGGCACGAAGTCGGGACTTGATAAGAGCATGGAAAAGCTCGCTTCAGGTTACCGGATTAATCGAGCCGGAGATGATGCCGCGGGCTTGGCCATCTCAGAAAATTTAAAAGCTCAAGTTCGAGGTTTGAAACAAGCCTCAAGAAATGCCCAAGATGGTATTTCCTTAGTGCAAGTCGCAGAGGGTGCGATGAACGAAGTTTCTTCAATCCTCATCAGGCTGCGAGAACTTGCCGTTCAAGCCGCTTCAGACACGATCGGGCCCGTTGAAAGGCAATTCCTAAATGTGGAATATGATCAAATGGTTTCCGAGGTCGATCGGATTGCTGAAGGTACCGAGTTCAATGGAACTCAGTTACTGGCAGGGGTAGGGTCCATACTTGATTTCCAAGTGGGAACTCGAAACAATCCAGAGATTGATAGAATTTCCTTTGATGCTTCTAAAGCCGATGCGAATTCAGCTGCTCTCGGAGTCAATCTGACGAGCGTTGCGGATAAGGCCTCTGCACAAAATGCATTGGCAGCGATTGACACAGCCATTGTCAGCGTGTCCGCGATGAGAGCTGATTTTGGAGCGATTCAAAATCGATTGCAATCTACAATTAGTAACATTCAAGTCAACGTTGAAAATATGTCTGCCGCCAATTCTCGAATCAGAGATGTGGACGTGGCTGAAGAAACTTCAGAGATGACTCGAAATAATATTTTATTAAATGCTGGTACTTCGGTATTAGCCCAAGCGAATTCACAAGCTAATGTCGCGCTTCAACTCTTGAACAAGTCATTTAATTCCTAATCCTTTAATTAGGTTTATTAGGAATTAAATGAACCCGGTTGATCGATCTTGTAGATCAAGATCACCCTCATGAGAATCCCGAAAAGCACAATTTGTGTTAGAGCTTACTTGATCTGTTTCCTGCGTTTGGGGCAGAACTCTGCCCCATTTATTTTAGCTCTCAAAGAGCAATACTTTTCGCAAATGGGTTAGCAATTTTTTATATAATAATTGCGAAACAGAATCCATTCTTATAGACACATAAATAGGTTTCGTCACCTTTGAAAGACCTTTCATCTTTAGCTCCACTAAATTTTTATATGAGACATGACTTCGCGCCAGAATCTCTGGAAGAAATACCAACTGGTCTGTATTTGTTGCCAACGTGATAGCTGCATCCGCAGTAGCTGTTTCCATCCCCTTAATTCTTTTTGAAAATGTTACTGGGAAATGGTCATTACCGAAAAACAATCCCTCTTGAGTCCAGTAAACGGGAACCACAAAAGGAAATTTGAGAATTTTCTCCATATTTAATGGTGTATTTTGAAGTAATGGATGATTTCTTCTTGCTAAAAGACGCCACTCCAGATTTCCAAGAAGCTCGCTTTGCCAACTTTTGGGCCAATCTAATTTACCAATATGAATGGCAATTTCAAACGCCCCTTTGAGTCCCATCATGATGAGTTGATCTGGTGAAAAATCGATGATTCGAAAATTTTCAATATTTTTTGAATCGAGCGACATTTTTGAAACGGCATTGGCAACCAAATGGGACGAAATAAATGAAGGGCTGCCAATGGATATAATGGATTTGCTTTTTTTTGAAAACGGTCCTTGTCGGATATCCTGAAATTGTTTTGAAAACTTAATAATTTTATCTGCTAATGTTAAGAATTCATGACCTTGGGTCGTGAGCAAAATTCCTGTTAAAGAGCGATCTATTAATTTTGTTTGTAATTTCAATTCCAAACTTTTAATTACTTTTGAGATCTGCCCCGGATGAAGAGATTTTCTTCTAGCTAACTCCCGAATGGATTTAATATTTGAAAGCTCAATAAATAAATTCATTTCAGCCAAAGTGATTTTATACAGGGAATCTTGCATTCTCGATTTCTTTCTTTCTTGGCTGTGATTACCAAGAAGGTTTTTTTTTAAAAAAAGTGTTTCCAAATTTGATACACCCGTTTCCACATTTACCATCTATGCAAAGAAAGTTAAAGGGAATAATAGTGTTGATAGGAGGAAACATGACAAAAACAAGCGTTAGAAGAAATGTACTTATAGCCAATAAAAAAGGGGACACCCGATTTGTCACCTTTAACGATCTTTCCGATCAAAAAGAACATATAGCACTCGTCTTTAAACAAGATGAACTCAGGATTTCAGGGGCCACTCCCCTAGTGAGAATCCATTCTGAATGTTTTACGGGCGATATTTTTGGATCTTCCCGATGTGACTGTGGAGATCAATTGGATGAAGCTATTGAAACCATGATGATTAAAGGCGGAATCATTATATACTTAAGACAAGAAGGTAGAGGGATTGGTTTGTATTCAAAAATTGATGCCTATGAACTTCAAGATAAAGGCTATGATACCTTTGAGGCCAACGAAGCCTTGGGGCACTTGGCAGACGATAGATCCTTTCATGTGGCGCAAGAAATGTTGTCGGCATTAGGAATTCATAAAATAAAATTGCTTACAAACAATCCAGAGAAAGCCAGCCAGTTGATTCAATTAGGTATTGAAATAGAGGAAGTTGTTAAAACAGGCGTTTATCTTAAAAAAGAGAACTTTAATTACTTAATGACAAAGGCCAAAAAAGGAAACCATAAATTGGATTTAAATTCTATTATCAATTTTAAAAAATCAATGGAGCTAAAATGAAATTACAATTTGATTTAAAATGGGCTCAATCTTTAGATGGTCAGTTGTGTGATGATAATTACAAATCAAAGTGGTTAACTGGTGATAAAGAACTTATTCGAACTCATGAAATTCGCAAACAATATTCTGCGGTTCTCGTTGGGGCAAATACTTTTATTCAAGACTTTTCTAAATTAACAGTCAGGAAAGTAGAGCTAGAAAGTGAAGAAAGACAACCTGTCAGGATTATTTTGGATTTAAATAATTCCTTGTTAAAGCAGATTAAAAACAAAGAGATCGCAAAAGAATTACTCACGGGCGACCGAAACACCTACATCATCTCTACAGAAAAAAAGGAAGATGATTGTTGGAATGAAAAAGTTTATTTTATACCTTGTCACTTTAATTTTTCATCAGATCAAAATAAAATTAAAAATGAACTCATTAAAGTGTTTAGTATTATTTCTAAAGTGGAAAACAGAAAGATCGAACGCGTTTTAGTCGAAGGCGGAGCTAAAACCCTTTGTTTTTTTCTTGATAAAAAACTATTTCATAAAATTTTTATTTCCTTAGCACCCGTTATCATTGGAGGAAATAAAAATCGAATTTATTTAAACAGAACTTTTACTAACCGTCTCAAGCTAGAAACAAAAGACATACAGGTCTTAGGAAAAGATATCTTCACTGAATTTAACAGTTTTAGTTAATTGTTTTCTTTATTTATTCAGATAGTTCGTCAATATAAACAGTTAGTTTGTACATTTTTTATAATCACTCATTGAAAGGAGCTAAAATGAAAACTAATATCCTAGTTTCAAAATTATTTCGTCGTCAGTTAATCTATTTTTTTTACTTTATTATCATGAGTCATTCATCAATTACAAAATTAATGGAACCCAAAACTCCTTCTTGGTTTGTTGATCAATTTAAAAATACCATCATTAATCTAATTCCGGAATTAGTTCCATCCTCATTTTACTTAATTGGAATTTTCGAACTGACAATTGGAATCCTTTTTCTGTCGTGCGTATTTCTTAAGAACAACAAGCAACTATTCGTTTCAAAACTAGCTTTTTCTTTTGTTTTAGTTCTATTTATAATGCTTAGCTTTGGCCAAAGAATCTCTGGAAACTTCCAAGACTCAGCTATTTTATTCTTTTATTTTACCGCAAGCCTTTATCTGGAATCCTTTGTTAGCGAAAGCTGTTAGCAAAGATCAAAAAACCAAATAAATGAATCGTGATTATTTTTTTAGCGGACAGGTATTTAAACCAAACAAAGTATATAAAGGACAAAAATGGAATAACCCAGTTGCCAAAGGAATAATTCCAATAAATCCCCATACCTTTAAATCTTCTGGGCCTACAAACGCAAAAATTAACAAGGCCATGCCAACAACAATTCTTGCAACTCTATCGATACTGCCAACATTTTTTTTCACAAAGACTCCTTTTCGAAATTTTAGAACACATTCTTATGAAACATAAAAAAAGGTTAGCACAAAAAAATTCACATTGAAACTAAGAAAGCGAGATAAAATCCCAGATTGAAGAAAAAATGTATCAACATTCCTCCTAAAATAGAGTTATGTTTATAAACAAAATACCCGCAACTAAGTCCTAGAATAAGCGTATAAACTGTTTGATACATAACAAAGGGGTGTATTTCCTTCGGTGCAAACCAGATGGCATGCAGATGTGAATAAGAAAAAACAATGGAAGTGATGACCCAAGATAAAAAAGGTCTCTTGGTTAAAGAATCTGTCGGCTTCCAGAGAAAGAATCTAAAAATAAGCTCTTCCAGAATTGGCGATATTAAAAGAAGAAATGCAATCGTTTGGACTCCTTGCAAATCAAATGGAATCAGAATATTTGAAAAAACTGCAAATTTAAAAATTGCAAATCCAAAAATTAAACTACCTATAGAACTAAGAAAAATGGATCGATGAAATTTAAAAAGTTCACGAAAAGAATTCCAAGAAAGGATAATGGAAAAGGCAACAAGAAGAGCTTCCAAAATATAAGAAGCAAATTCCCCTAGCGAATCTAAATTCGATGTAAATCCAAATCGAATAACGAGGTAAAGAAAGGCAAGCCCATTCCAAATAACTGTTCTTGATTTCAATTTGTAGTTCAATGCAGGGTTCAATTTAGCCACCATCAACCTTCCTTAACTTTAATTATGTCCATGTTTGTCTAAATATATCTAATTTTTGCTATGATGTCATAAAGAATGACATGAAGGGTGATATTTTGTTAAAAATGGCTGTTTCTTAAAAACCTCAAAAAAATGATTTTTGTTCCCAACGATCAGTTCAAAAGTTTAAGTATTTTCAAAGTTTTAACCCTTATCGGGAGCTCTTGGTATATTGCATAGTTAATGGCGCTCTATTCTGGCAAACTTCTTGCGAGTCATACTTTCAGTGAGAACTTCTAATTTAACTTTAAAAGCCTACTTTTCTTTGTTTCTCGTCTTTTCTTTGAAAGGATTTGCTATCAGTCAAGCTGCTGGAATTGCTTGTCTTGGATTTTATGGGCAAGTCAATTTGGATAAATCGTTTCAAAATGTGAGTCTTAAAATTCCACTTCAACAAGAAATTGAAGAAGCGCTTTCTGAAATAAATGTCACCAGACCTGGCATCTTTTCTGAGGCTGAGGCCCTTCAGTTTAATTTCGGAAACAATATCGACCTAATAATTGGTCAGGCGAAAACAACTAAGAATTTAAAACCGGGAGTTCTTTTTGAGGAGCAAGTTCGAGGGGCAGTCGTTACCCCTGCGGCTACTTCAATTAATTTTGAGAGGTCATCGAATTTGTTTGATGAGCTCAGCAGCAATTCTCCTTTTCGAGAATTACTGCTGTATGCACGGGAACCCCATGATAGAGGAATGATAAGTCAACTTAAGAGTGAAGGTCATCGACTTTCACGAGGATCGGAAAAATACGTTCAAGTGGAAGATAAGGTCATAGTGCAAAAATTTTTGGAATATTTTGAAAACGAGACTAATATTTCCAGAGATAATGCTAAATATGTGGAAAATGCATTACAACAAATGATAGATTCTGCCCGTCTTGCTTTTGGTACCGAAAGAAGTCTTAACATATGTGGGATTCGAATACGGTGGAAGCAGGAAGGTGTAGGTAAAGATTATGACATAGTTCATGAAGATTTTTCGACTACGGTGGCAACCACTCTCTCTTTGATCGGAGCAGGAACAGAGATTTTTTACCAAAATGGAGATGCACTTGAAATTCGCGGAGTGTCAGCAAATAAGATCTCTCATATTTTAGGACAGAGAAGCGGGAGACCTGTGAAGCACAGAGCTTCGACTTTATCAGGTAAGCGAATTACTTTACTTATTTTTTGGAACTAAAAATCCACAGGGTTTTCGCGATTCATTCACCAGCTGGAGAATTTTGCAGTTTCATAAAATAGCAAATCGGCTCCGTGTGAAACAAGATTATTGGGAATGAAATGTTCTTTAAGGCTTTGATATTGGTGTTCATTTTGGACCCGATAACAAAGGGGATCTATAATCTTATCAGAAAGGTCCATACCCATAGCAGTTAACTCTTCTCACAGGGCCTTTAAGAACTGCTAGCCTTCAAAATGAAAGGTGTTGATTACTTTTTGTGTTTCCATAACCTTTTTTGATAAAAATAATATGTGCTTGTAAATTACATTAAAATCGATTTTAATGTAATTATTAATGACACTTATAAATCCATATCATCTGAAATATTTTGTTGACGCGGTTGAGCTTGGAAGTATTAGCGCCTCTGCCCAAAGAAATCTGGTAAGTCACCCAGCCGTGAGTAGAGCCATCAGCGCCATTGAAGCCCATTACAAAATTCGCCTATTAGAGCATAGAAAAAAATCATTCGAAGTGACTGCCGAAGGTTACAAACTGTCCAGAGCAGCTAATGAATTGCTAAAAACAATAAAACAGTTTGAAAGCCATATTTCGGAAAGTACAAATTCAGTCACGGGAAGTGTAACCATTGGAATGTCGAGATCCATAGGACAAGCGTTCCTTGGAAAATTCATCGATAAAATAAGAAAAAAATATCCCGAAGTATTTATAGAGATTCGATTTGGAACCACCTCCGAACTGGTCGATAAATTATTGCAAGGTGATCTAGACCTCGCCATTACGGTTGGAAAACAAACAATGCCAACTCTAAACCAAAGAATTCTAAAAAAGGGAAAATTTGTCCTCATTCAATCAGGCAATCGAGCAGACGCCAGTCATGACATCAAAAATCTCATAATGACTGAACCAAAGTTTGAAACAGAGTTGCTTAAAAAATCATACTATAAAAATTTTAAACAACTTTTGAATCCAAACCTTGTCGTAGGAAGTTGGGACATGATTGTGAGCTTAGTTGCCGATGGCCAAGGAATTGGTTTGGTGCCAGATCTTGTTTTGACTAGAGAAAGTAAAATCAAAATTCTTAACCAAAATTGGTTTCAGTGTCCCTATGAAATAGTTTTGAATCAAAAAAGTGATAGGCATAAGAATATAAGTCAAAAAGTGGTAGCCGAAACAATATTTAGCTTTTTGTCTTAAAAAAACAAATCGTCTAGCGAACAAAGCAGAAAAAACTTTTGCTGTCATAAAACCAGACAAAAGTCAGAAACACAGTAAAAAAAACGGACTCAGATAACTCACTGAAATTTCGATGAAGTTTGTAGGAGTCTCAAACTATTCTCATTTTGATGCGACGAGAATCTAGACTAAAAAAAAATCCAAATTCAATTTACAATAGAAGCGCAGGCACTCTATTTGCTTTTATACTGTATGTGCTAGTTGTTCCAAAAGGGGTTATATGCTTAAAAAACGATTCATCTTTTCCTTTATTTTTTTATGGATTTTCTTTTTATCAGTGTACTTTGTGCAGATTGAGAATTCACAAGCCGCAGATAAATCCAAGGCTGAACCAAAACCGACTGACACAACACCAAAAGAATCCTCTGATAAGAAGGTTAGTGGAACAGCCGGTTCGACCGATGCTAGTCTAGCGTTACAATTGGCGATAATAGAAAGGGAAAGAGAGAAAGAAAGAAATCAAAAATCAGCATATGAGGCATATGTAGCAGCAGATGAAGATTACCAGGAAAAATGTTTAGGTTCAAAAACTGAGTCTAAAGAAAAATGCGCGAATCTTTTAAAGATTGCGAAAAAAAAGAAAAATGAGTTTGAAGTTTTACAGGGTAAAAAACTCGATGACAGTTCCGATGTTAAAGTCTGCGATGATAAATACGATGATTATAATGAAAATTATAAAGAATGTAGGCCAGCCTATGAGAAGATGTCGGATAAGTGTAATGGGAAAGGGGATGCGGAAATTGTTGATAGTGATACGTTGAATATGGTGTCGCCTCTTTTAAGTGGAGTGAAGGGTGCTGATACGATGTTGGAAGTTTATTCGGCTATGAATGATAAACCTGGTTGTTATTTGAGTAAGTCTGATTTTATGGAACAAAAGGGAAGTCTTAAAGATGAAGTTAATAATCTCGAAGAACAGTTGAAAAAAAATAGAGATGAAGGGCAAGAGGCCCAGGAGAAATTTGCGGATAAATTAAAAGATTGGGCTGATGAAGAAATTAGCATTGTTGATGATTTGCAAAAAATGCCTATAGAAAGGGAAAAAAAAATAAAAGAATTGGATAAAATGAAAACAAAGGCAAGAATGGAAGCACAGTCTAAATACAATGCTATTAATGATGAAATTTTAAAAACTAAACGCGCCTACAATGAATTGGTGGATTCGCAAACTGTGGCCTTGGTGGATACCTCTGAGTTTGCGCTTCATGATAAATGTTTGAATAGCTTAGCGGAGGCGGATGGGAAGAAAAACAAAAATAATGTAACGGCAGCCCCAGCTGTGAGTAAAAGTTTTAGTGGTGCCTTTTTGCTTGGAAAAAATGCAGATGTGTACAAACAAAAATCTTACGATCTTTGTATGAATAGAGAAAGAAAAAATGCCGTTCGAATAAGTCGCCAAATTTTTAATGAATTAAATTCAATGAAACAAAAGTTAGTTACCTATGATAGAGTACTAGGTCAAATTGATGAGGAATTAAAACTCTTAGACAAAGATGTTACTGATGAAATTAAAAGTTTCGATGCGAGTCAAAATCAGGAAATGGCAACTAAAAAGCTTAGATATTTAAAGATTCAAGATGATAAGAAAAATGCTAAAAACGAGTTAGATACAAAATTAAAAAGTCTGGATGATGATACGAAAAATATTGAAAAAAAGATATCTATTGCCAAGTTAAAACTACAGCATTTTACTAACAAAACGGCGCCGACGGATTCGGATAAATCGGTGACAAAACAAATTGAGGCTTGTGAAGACTTTCCTGATTTTAAAGATAGTTTTTATAATAAATGTTGTAATAATGATTATCAAGGAAGCGGAGCTAAGCTTTGTAAGAGTTTTGAAAAGACAGCAAGAAAGGGGAAAACCGATAAATCGTCTAAAACATCTAGCTCTTCCAAATCTAGAGGCGTTCAATAGGGGTTCTTGTTCGGGTGTTCAGGGAGTTCAGACCCTAGACTTTGAAAAACATGCTTCCCCAATGGGGAATATCAGTAGATAATGCTATCAAGGTCTTTTTTTCAGGAGCTGGATCGTGTTAAAGAAAATTCTTTTGGGTGCGGGTGCCCTGGTTGTTATTTGTATATCTTCACTTTATATTTGGGTAAGTTCTATTAAATCTTCATTACCAAAAATAATGGAAATTAAGGATTATCAACCTCTATTGGTGAGCCCTGTTTTTGATCGTCATAATAAAAAAATTGGTGAGTTTTTTAATGAGCGAAGAACGGTAGTCCCTTATAATCAAATTCCTGAAAAGGTAGTACAGGCCTTTCTTGCTGCGGAAGATGATCAATTCTTTAAACATTCTGGGATCAATTTTCTGGCTATTTTAAGAGCGATGATGGCTAATATGCGCGCGGGGAAAAATGTTCAAGGTGGATCCACAATTACACAGCAGGTGGCAAAAACTTTTTTTCTTTCTCCAGAAAAAACAATTTCAAGAAAAATACGAGAAGCTTTTTTAGCATGGTCTTTGGAGGATAATTTAAGTAAAGAAGATATTTTGTTTCTGTATTTAAATCAAATTTACTTTGGCCACGGGGCTTATGGAATAGAAAATGCTAGCCAGACGTATTTCAAAAAAACAGTTTCAAAAATCACGCTGCCAGAGGCCGCAATTCTGGCGGGCCTGCCTCAGGCCCCAAGCCGCTATTCACCGGTGACAAATCCGCAAAAAGCTAAAGAAAGACAACGTTATGTTTTAAATCGAATGGCCAACGTGGGTTTTATTTCCCCCCAAGAGGCGGATGGTGCGGTGAAGGAGCCAGTAAAAGTTTATATTCGAGAGGATTATAAAGAATCAGCACCGTATTTTTTGGAAACTATCCGTCAGGTTTTGTTCCAACAATTAGGCGAAGAGGTCGTTTTAGATAAGGGAATCAAAATTTATACGTCCCTAGATATTGATAAACAGCAAGCGGCTCAAGAGTCCGTTCAAAATGGTTTGAAGAGCCTAGATAAGAGACAAGGGTATCGTGGTGCCTTGAGAAATATTCAAGATAAAGAAGAAAAAAATAAATTTATCCAAACGAAAACAAAAGAATTGGTATTAGCTACTTCACCAGAAAGAACCATCTTGCCCGATGGGATGTTTGCAGAGATACAGGCAAAGCAACCGCAAAATAGTTCAACAAAAATTCCTATTTATTTAACCCTTAACAAATCCTATGAAGCTGTTGTTTATGAAATAGATGAAGCCAACGGACTTGTTTTTCTAGAACTTCCTGGGGTTTATGGTGTTATTGATTTTGAGACAATGAAATGGGCCAGAAAACCAGATAGCAGTAAGAAAGCTGAAACAGATCAAATTAAAAAAATTTCTGATGCCTTAAAGGTGGGTGATGTTGTTTTGGTAAAACTTATCAATGAATCAGTAGTTATTCCGCGCCTAAAGATCCCCTTTGATTTTAAAAAATTTGTATTAGCTGAATTAGATCAAATTCCTGAAGTTGAGGGGTCCTTAATTTCTTTTGATCAAGAGACGGAAGAAGTTATAGCCATGGTGGGTGGGTATAATTTTGAAAGAAATAAGAATGAATTTAATAGAACGATTCAGGCGGTAAGGCAGACGGGATCTGCATTTAAAGCGCTTGTCTATGCTTCTGCATTAGATAAAGGTTATACACCATCTTCCACATTGATGGATGCTCCCCTTGTTTATGAAGAGGCGATCAAAGATGAAGAAGGTCAGGATGATACCAAAGTTTGGAAACCAACTAACCATGGAAAAACCTTTGGGGGTGAAATCACTTTTAGAAATGCCTTGGTTCAATCTTTAAATCTGCCATCAGTTAGAATTATTGAAGATGTGGGTGTTCATTGGTCTACCGATTATGCCCGCAGGTTAGGTTTGTTCAGTCCATTGAATAATGACTTTACATTGGTTCTGGGATCGTCCTCAGTAACTTTGTATGAAATGACAAAGGCCTTTTCTCAATTTGGTAGATTAGGTAAAAGAATTTTTCCCATCATCATTCAAAAGGTGACAGATAAAAATGATACAGTTCTTTTAAATAAGATCACCTTGGATATACGTTTTCAAAAAGAAATTGGCGAGATAGATAAGGATTTTGATGAAAGAAGAACTCTTTTCATGGAGAAAAAAGCAGCAAGTGCGGCGACGGCGGCTCCTACAGATCCAGCGAATCAGGCAAATCCAGCAAGCCCGTTAAACCCGTCAAGCCTAGGTAGCCAGACAAGTCCTCAAGGAAATGCAAACAATGAGGGGATCGACCCTCAAAGAGTTGCTGATCTAAATGGAGTTAAAAATAAAAAACCAAATAAGCCTGACGAGTTTTTCTTTTTTGAAGATGTTAATCAAATTATCAGGCCCCAAACTGCTTTTTTAATGACCAACATGCTTAAAGGCGTGGTTGAAGATCCCAATGGGACAGCAGGAAGAGCGCGAAGTTTAGGACGTGAAGTGGCTGGTAAAACGGGGACTACCAATGGCTACGTGGATGCATGGTTTATTGGATACACTCCTCAAATTGCTACGGGAGTTTGGGTAGGCTATGATAAAGAAAAAACTATTGGCAAAGGTGAAGTGGGTGGACGAGCCGCCTTGCCTCTATGGCTTGAGTATATGAAGTTTGCTCACGAAAATTTGCCGCAAAAATCCTTTCCCGTGCCTCCAGGAATTGTATTTGCCAATGTAGACAGCAAGACGGGTACCTTAGCAAACTCTTCAACTAAAGATGTTGTTAAGCAAGCTTATATTGAAGGGACCGAGCCAACGACCGCTAGTAGCAAAGGTGATGAAACTGTTGATTTCTTAAAGCAAGAGATGACAGAATAGGCCACCATGAAATTCATCCATATTTGGGGAATCAAACAAAACAACCTCAAAAATATTGAGGTTAAGATTCCCCTCGGCAAGTTAACTGTTGTTTGTGGGCCATCCGGTTCAGGAAAAAGCTCCTTAGCTTTTGAAACTTTGTTTGCAGAAGGACAAAGACGTTTTATTGAGAGCATGTCCAATTATACTAAACAGTTTTTAAATAAAGCCCCAAAGCCTGATATTGAGGGAATCAATAATATTCCACCAGCAATTTGTATTGAACAAAAAAATTCAGTTAAAAACAGTAGGTCTACGGTGGGAACCACGACTGAATTGGTGGATTATTTCAGACTCCTTTTTGAAAAACTAGGAAACCCTTATTGCCCAACCCACCTCATTCCAACAGAAAAGCAAAGTGTGTCTCAGGCGACAGACCTTGTTTTAAATAAGTTTGCGGGACAAAGGGGTTATGTTCTTACCGAAATGGATAGCGCCCATCGCGCTCTCGAAGGAAAGAAACTGCATTCTTTTTTATTGAAGGAAGGATTCCTTAGAATTTTTATTCCGGAAACTAAAGATAATAAAAAGATATCTCCTCATTCTTCAGAATCTTTTTTAGGAAAAATTGTCGACTTATCAGATCCTGTGGTGATTAAAAAAGGTATTCCCAGTAAAACCTTTTATGTTGTCATTGATCGAATGGAATTTGTGAATGCAGAAAAAGCAAGACTTGCCGATTCTTTAACTCAAGCCTATGAGTCTTATTCTAAACTTAATAATTATGGTCCCTACAAGCGAGCCAAAGTGGTCACGACGGAGGGTAAGATCTTAAATTTAAGTGAAGAGTCTTGTTGTGGGGTTTGCGGGTACACGCCACCACCATTGCAATCCAGATTGTTTAGTTTTAATTCTCCGGTCGGGGCCTGTCCCACCTGTAAGGGTTTTGGAAATATTTTAAAACTAGATAGGGCCAAAGTGATTCCCAATCCAAAGCTGTCAATTCAAGATGGGGCCTTACATCCCTTTACAATGCCAAGTGCTTCTAGTGACCGCAAAGAATTATTATTATTTTGTAAGAAAAAAAAGATCCCTCTAAATCAACCTTGGGAATCACTTTCTAGTGATCATCAAAGTTTAATTTGGCAAGGAACTTCTGATTTTATGGGAGTTGAAGGTCTTTTTAAAATGCTTGAAAGTATAAAATATAAAATGCATGTGAGAGTCTTTATCTCTAGATACCGATCGCCCTCTCTCTGTTCTGAATGCGGTGGGGCCAGGTTACGAAAGGAAGTCCAGCATATTTTTTTTAAAGGTAAAAATATTAACGATTTTTCAAAAATGACTATTGAAAACTTATTTAAGTTTTTTAAAAGCTTAGAGTTAACTAGTTTCGAATTTGAAATCGTTCAAGAAGCATTTAAACAAATTCAATCAAGACTTGATTATTTAATGAGAGTCGGAGTTCATTATTTGACATTAAATCGTGAAACGCGAACCTTGTCTGGAGGTGAGTATCAAAGGCTTATGTTGGCCAATCAATTAGGGTCAGGATTGTCTCAGACTTTGTATGTATTGGATGAGCCGACAGTGGGTCTTCATCCCAGAGATAATGATCGATTGATTTCTATTCTAAAAGACTTAAAAAACTTAGGTAATACCTTAGTCATAGTAGAGCATGATCATGATGTGATTCAGAACAGTGATTATATCATTGAAATGGGCCCTGGATCGGGATTCCAAGGTGGGAAAGTTTTGTATTCAGGCGAGACCAAAGATTTTTTTAATTTTCCTGAATCTGTAACTGCAGTTTATGTAAATCCTGATAAAAAAATATCAGAATCAACACAAAAACGACCTATACAAATAGATTCCATAAAGTACAAATTGACTTTGAAAGGGGCCAGAGGAAATAACTTAAAAAATATAAATGTCACCATTCCCCTTAATCGTCTCGTTGTCGTGACTGGAGTCAGTGGTTCGGGTAAGTCGACATTAATTTCTAAAACCCTGTATCCTCTTCTTGCTAGAAATTTAGATATCGAGTTTTTAAACGCCCAAGACTGTGATTCCATCGAAGGAACTGAAAATTTAAAAAACGTCATTTTAATAGACCAATCGTCTATAGGAAAGTCGGCAAGAAGCTCGCCAATTACCTATATTAAATCCTTTGATACGATTCGGACTTTATTCTCGCAAATACAAGAAGCAAAGTTTCGCGGCTATACTCCTGGGACCTTCAGTCTTAATGTTGATGGAGGACGCTGTCCCGCCTGCAAGGGAACTGGATATGAAGAAATTGATATGCAGTTTATGGATAATGTCATTATCCCCTGTGATGTTTGTGATGGCAAAAAATTCCGGCAAGAAATTCTAGAAATATTATATAAAGGTAAAAACATTCATGATGTCTTAAGTATGACGGTTGCCGAAGGTATGGATTTTTTCGTGGCTCATCCAAACATAAGGAAATCTTTATCCGTTCTTAAAGAGGTAGGTCTTGATTATTTAAGACTAGGGCAGCCTTCCAGTAGTTTAAGCGGTGGAGAATCACAAAGATTAAAAATTGCCAAAGAACTAGCTGAAGTAAATCAAAAAGCCACTTTATATATATTAGATGAGCCGACAACAGGCTTACATTTTAGAGAAATTGACCTTTTAATGAAGGTGCTTAACCAACTTGTTGACTCTGGGGGGAGTGTCCTCGTTGTCGAACATAATCTAGATGTGATACGTAATGCCGACCACATTATTGATCTGGGGCCTGATGCTGGAGAACAGGGTGGGAAAGTCGTTATTCAAGGTACTTTGGAACAAATTATCAATGAAAAAAACAGCCTTACAGGGCAATATTTGAAAAAATACTTAGACTCTGGATTCGTGACGAAGTAGACATTATCCCTATGTACCCAACACTGCTTCGTATTTTATCGGAAATAAAACCTCATAAAAAAAAGTTACTAGTTATTGCCTTCACTGGAATTCTCTATTCGGCTGTGTATGCAAGGCTGGCACTCATTCTAAAAGATATCAATGATAGTTTTCAATCTGGAAATCAACATCGAGTCGCTGAAATTGGATTGATTGCTATTTCTATGGCGATTATCGTTGCTGTGAGCAGATATATTCATATTTTTACAATGAACTATGTTGCTGAAATAATTACAAATGTTTTTCGGTTAAAGTTGCAAAAAAAATTCATGCAATTGAGTCTTTCTTTTCATGGCCAATATGGATCTGGGTCTGGTGGCTTACTTAGTCGTATTATCAATGATATCAAGGTGATTCAAGATGGATTAAGAATGGTAGCTGATTTATTTCGCGAACCTTTGTTAGCTATCTTGTTATTAGGAAATCTGTTTTATTTAAATTGGAAATTAACTCTTATTATTTTAACATTGTTGCCTTTTATTCTTGTTTTCTTAAAACAAATTTCTAAGAGTTTAAGAAAATATGTCATTTTTGGCCAAGAAAATTTAGAAAAAATAACCTCAATTATCAAAGAATCCTTAGATGGTGTTAGAATCATTCAAAGTTTCAATCTTGAAAAAACAATGTCAGATAAATTGCAGACTCAAACAAATGAATACTTAGAAATCAGAAAAAAAGTTCATTCAAGAATTGAGATCATGGGGCCGGTCACAGAGCTAGTGGCTACGGCCTTGATTTTATCCATTTTCTTTTATTTTAGTATTGAGGTGGCAAAAGGAAATACAACAACGGGGGCAGTGCTTGCTTACATCACTTCTTTGCTGATGATTAATCAACCCATAAAAAAACTGCAGGAAAGCTATGTTCGAATTCAAGAAACTGTGGTTGCGGCAGATAGAGTATTTGAAATTTTAGATAACACCCATACAGTTGTCGAAGCCAAAAGCCCTAAACCGTTTCCAAGTGATTGGAAAAAAATCATCTATAAAAATGTCTCGTTTAAATATGGCAAGGAATTGGTGTTAAAAAATATCAATTTAGAGATTGAAAGAGGGCAGTCTATTGCCTTTGTGGGTGAAAGTGGGAGTGGGAAATCAACAATTGTAAATTTGCTTGAAAGGTTTTATGACCCTTCGGAAGGTCAAATTTTTATTGATAATATAAATATCAATGACTTTGATTTAAAAGATTTAAGAGCGAATATAGCTCTTGTTTCCCAGGAGGTATTTTTGTTCAGTGACACCATTGAAAACAATATTCATTCTGGTGATTTTACTAAAGCTAAGTTGGAGATTGAAAGTAAAGCCAAACATGCAAATGCTCATGATTTTATAATGAAAATGCCAATGGGATATCAAAGCGCAGCCGGAGATCGAGGGGCTCTCTTATCAGGTGGAGAAAAACAACGTGTGAGTTTGGCGAGAGCCTTCTTTAAAAATGCCTCTATTTTAATTTTGGATGAGGCAACGAGTGCCCTGGACTCTTCAAGTGAAAAAGAAGTACAAAAAGGAATTGATGAGCTGATGAAGGGAAGAACGAGCATCGTTGTTGCTCACCGATTATCAACCATACAGAACTGTGATTGTATCTATGTGATACAAAATGGAAATATTGTTGAACAGGGAAACTTTAGTGAACTTGTTAAAAATGAAAACCAGTTCACTAAATTCTATCATTTGCAAAGCTAGTTTTAAGAGTAACCTCAGGCCGTTCTGCGCTTTTGGGAGCAGGCTCTTTAGTAGGCTAGATGAATGAGACTTGCAACTAAACTTATCGTCATGGCGCCGCCAACAATCAGCAAGATGAATTTGGTAATAATGGCAAGGCCCATAGCTGCGATCATTAGTATATCTTTAATTTCCATGTTAACTCCTGTCCTATTTATCCCTAAGACTTCTTAAACACGCTCTTAGAATTTTCAATAAAAGTGTCTAATATAGTCTTAACTGCAACCTCAAATAGCGTCAATAGTCTTTTTGATGTCAGGGATTACACATATGAATCAACTCTTCGTTCTCGTCGGTTGGACTCCCTGCGACTTGGCTTTGCCAGGCCTCAGTCGTCTCCCTCCTGCGGCCTCGATTTGAGACATAGATGCAATCCTTGCTTTTGTTCGATAGTGTATCATTTCGAGAAATAATTTTTTAAAAAGACATTTAAGTTTTGAGTTAAATTCCGAATAGTCAATTATGAATACAAATGAAGTGTTAGTAAACAGTTTGCTGGATTTATTAAAGCACTCTATGGAAGAGAAAAGCAAAGAGCATTTCTTTTCAAAGTATTATCAGATAAGAAACTTAACGATTGATCAAACAACACCTGGAATGGTTCAGTATTATAAAGATTTGCTTAAGAGAGCTATCTATTTGTTTAATCAAGATAGAAATTTTAATTCTATTCTTTCTTCCATTATTTCATTGAGCTATTATTTAATTCAAGTGGATCAGTTTGATGAAGAATTGTTTTCGATTTTAGATGAGTGTTATCATTTGCCTGATGTCAGAGTCAAAGCGAACACCATTACGGCTTTTGGTGAATTTGATCCAAACTCTGAATTGTTTAAAGAGAACATAAATTCAAAGTATAATCGTATTGCAGCCGAAGCCATCATTGTGGAATCTAAAAAACATCTTACCGATTCATTAATTATAAAAATTGAAGAATTTTTAAAATCTCCTAATCCTTTTTTTATTTCTAGCGGGATATATATTGTTGGGCAGCTCATTGAGTTTTATAAGAGCCATTTACCTCCAGAGATTCACAAACTAGATCTTTCAATTAAAAAAATTGAGTTCTATTGTAAACATCCACATGAAATGATTCGAAAACGTGCCTTAAAAACAGCCGAAGTTATAAAGATGTATTATAAAAAATCAGCATAAATCAATTGTTATGAACGAAATAGCGGTTGTAGAAGGTCAAAAACCCTGTTTGTTGATTTTCTCATCGGAAATGACTAAAAAATCGATCCTTCTGTTCTTAGACCTGTTTTCTTCAGAGTCATTTGGTACCAAAGGTCTAGTGTCAGCATAGGCGGCCGCAGTTAGTTGAGTTGGATCCATGTGGTGATATTTGAGCAAGTATCTTACCACGGTGGTGGCCCTCAGGCTGGAAAGTTCCCAGTTACTTTCGATCATGCTGTTGATGATAGGAATATTGTCGGTGTGTCCTTCGATAATAATTTTATGTTTGGATTTTTCTAAATTTTTTACAATTTCATCAATGAGTTTTAAGGAAGACATCTTTAGCTTATAAGAACCAGGAGTAAAAAATGAAGAGGAGGCAAGACTCATTCGGACGCCAAACCATTCATGTTTTAAGGACGTCAGACTGTTTTTGATTAGCTTATCACTTGAATTGTCGATTTTTCTTTGTAGATAATCTTTAATTTCCCTTGGACTTCCATTATTTGGAAAATTATCAATGGGATGATTTAGTTCATGAAGTGATTCTGAAATTGTTGAAGCGCTTCCAGACTCTGAAGGATTAGTTTTTTGTGCAAGGTGAAGATTGTCCCGAACAGAACTCTCAAATTCTTTTTGCTTCTCTATATTATTTGTAGACGTGGCATACATAACAACAAAAAAAGCAAACAAGAGAGTGATAAAATCAGCATAGGAAATCAACCATCGTTCACTATTTTCATGATGATCTTGCCTGGGATTCTTTCTTATCATAGGGACATTGATTTTCCATTCACATAGGCCTTAAGTCTTTGATCGACAATCGTGGAGCTGAGGCCAGAGGAGATAAGTAGGGCTCCTTCTAAGACTATTTTTTTATTGTTAATTCGTTCGTGGATATAATTTTTGAGTTTATTTGCAAAAGGGAGGAATACAAGGTTGGCAAAACCTACCCCATAAATTGTTGCCACAAAAGCAACGGCGATTCCTTCACCCAGTTTTGCTGTATCGGATAAATTTCCCATCACATGAATCAAACCGAGCACCGCGCCAAGTATACCTATTGTTGGAGCAAATCCTCCAGCATCCTGCCAGATTTTGGCGCCAGCAAGTAAGGTTTCTTCTTCGCTATCGATTTCTGCATAAAAGGTGTCACGGGTAATTTGAATATCGATACCATCGACCACATTGCTCAAAATTTTTTTAAAAAAGGGATTTTTGACTTTTCCGACCTTGGATTCTAAGGCCATAAGGGAATCACGTTTAGCAATTTTTGTGCAGTCAACAATCTCTTGCAAAGTCTCTTTAAATTCAAAGTCTGACTTTGAAGAGTCTTTGAAGAGTTCTGCCAATAAAAGAAATCCCAATTTAAAATGACTTTGTTTTGATGACACCATTGTGGCACCGAGGGTGCCCGTAAGGACGATAAAACCAGCTGTAAATTGCATTAAAGAATTGGTGTGACCACCTTCTAAAAGGTTGCCTATGAATATGCCACCAATGCCAATGATTAACCCGATAAGGGTACTTAATTCCATACTTAAAAGTGTGTCATAAACAGGCCTGACAATCATCAATTATAAAACTCGAGTCTTGTGAAATGACTAAAACTCAACTATTGTAGATCCGATGTTGGATTGGATATGGCAAATGGACCTTGGTCTATTTCATTTTATAAATAGTTCTCTATCAAATAATTATTTTGATATTTTTTTTCCTTTTATTACGGATTTACACAAGAGTATTTATTTTATGATTACGGTCTATCCTTTGGTCCTGTTTGCCTTTCTATGGAAGTTTAAGAAAAAAGGCCTGCTCATTTTTTTATGTTTTATTTTAACCCTAGGCACGACAGATTTAGTGGGGAATTGGGTATTCAAAAAACAATTTCAAAGAGCCAGACCCGGAGACAATACCTCAATTCAAGTCCATGTACGATCCCCATACGGAGGTTACAGTTTTGTTTCAAACCATGCCGCAAATATGTTTGCTTTTGCTTTGGCTATGAGTTTTTTATTTCCGGTAGGAAGAGTTTTATTTTATTTATTAGCCGTTCTGATCGCATTTAGTCGAGTCTACAATGGTGTTCATTATCCATCGGATGTGATTTTAGGAGCTATTTTAGGGTTAGCCATGGCTTCGGTTTATATTTTAATTCTTAAAAAGTGGATTTTTTATTCAAAAAAGGTGATTGAATGAAGGTGTTAGTAACTGGTGCCAACGGTTTTTTGGGTGCTCATTTATGCCATAAGTTAATTCAAGAACAAATGCAGGTTTGTGGACTCATACGAAATACGAGTGACCTCTCCGATTTAAAAAAGAATAACGAAATGCAATTTTTGAGAGGTGATGTAACTGACCAAGAAAGTTTGGATAGGGCTTTGGCTGAACTCAAACCAGAAATAATTTTTCATTTAGCTGGGTATGTGGGGTATAAAAAATCTGAAAGAGATCTTATGGAAAAGGTCAATGTTCAGGGAACGCAAAATTTATTAGATTCAATGATTAAAAATAATATAAGAAAAATAATTCATGTTTCTTCTGTTGTTGCTGTTGGAGCTGGTTTTACAAAAGATGAAATTCTAAATGAGGAATCTGAGTACAATCTAACTCACTTGGATTTAGGTTATTTTGAAACCAAAAGAAAAGCAGAATTTTTGGTTAAAGAGAAAACAAAATTAAATCAGATTGAGAGTGTTATTCTTAATCCATCTACAATCTATGGCTCAGCTGACGCTAAAAAAGGAAGCCGAAAAACTCAGCTTAAAGTAGCCAAAGGAAAATTTAAATTTTATACCTCTGGAGGGGTAAGTATTATTTCCGTTGAAGATGTTATTGAGGGAATTTATCAAGGAATGCGGAAGGGGCGAAATGGAGAAAGATATATTCTTTCTGGAGATAATATCACTATAAAGTCTTTATTTGAAAAAATTGCCGCCTTTGCCAAGGTTTCTCCGCCAAAGTATTTTCTTCCTGACTGTGTTGTGCATTCTCTGGGTTTTGTAGGAGACCAATTAAGTTCATTAGGGTTTAAGGATACGATAAGCCGTGAAAACGCATGGTCTGCCACGCTATTTCACTGGTTTAGTAATGAGAAGGCTAAAAAAGAATTGGGGATCAAGTTCAAGGGCGCTGATTACGGCATTAAACAAAGTGTCGATTGGATGAGAGATCAACACTGGATATGAAAAAAATAAAGTTTGTATTAATCATTCTTATTGCTGGCGGTATGACTCTAACATTTTTTACTTTTTGGGTCATTTCACTAATTCCCAGTCGTAAAGATTTGATGAGCTGTTTTACAACCAAGATGTATGAAGTTAGGTTGTGTCCTGGATCATTAAATTATGTGCCCCTCTCTCAAATTTCAAAATACGTGCAAAAGGCAATCATCCTTTCTGAAGATTCCCTGTTCTATCAGCATAAAGGGTTTGATTGGCAATCCATAGAAAAATCAGCTAAGGAAAATTTAACAAAAGGTAAAATTAAAAGAGGGGGATCGACGATCACCCAACAATTAGCAAAAAATCTATATTTAACGAAAGAGAAGTCTCTAATTAGAAAGTTAGCGGAAGCATTTATCACTTTACAAATTGAAAAGAATCTCACCAAAAAAGAAATATTAGAAAAATATCTCAATGTGATAGAGTTTGGAAAAAACATATATGGAATCAAGGCCGCGGCAGAATATTATTTTAATAAGAAGCCATCTGAACTTGATGTCATAGAGAGTTCATTTTTGGCAATGTTGCTGCCAAATCCAATAAAATATTCGAAGTCATTTAAAAATAATCAATTAACACCATTTGCCTACGCACGAGTTAAAACCATTATTGAAAATTTATATAATTATCAACGGATTGAAGAGCAAGAATATCAAATTGCTATGAGTCGTTTAGAAACATTTTTATCAGATACGGATTCTGACTCTAAACTAGATTCAGAAGTTGAATCGGATTCTGAAAACAAATCAGATGAGGACGCTGACTTACTTTAATATTTTTTTTGAAATTTTATAGATGCTTAGATTTAAAAAAGCATAAGAAGTAAACATCAAGTAAAATAAATGAAGATAAAAAACAAGATTGATTTTTCCAGATAAAATTGTTCGACATAATTCCACACTGTGAGACAGTGGGAGCAAATAGGCGAGAATTTGCAAAATAAAAGGTTGCTGAGAAACAGGAAAATAGATGCCAGAGATTAGGGTCATTGGAATAATAAAGCCACTAGTGGCGTAAATAAAAGAGTCATAGTTTTTTGCTAAAGAAGTAATTAACATAGCGACACTGCTAAAGAGAAAACTCGTTAAGAGCAAGACCCATAGAACAAAAATAAATTTCCAGTCTTGGACAAGGCCCATAATTAAGGCAACAAAGGATAAACCAATAATTCCAAAAAAACCCTTACTTGTGGACCACAAAATTTCTCCAAGGACGATTTCTTGGGGGGTCATTTTTGTTAGAAGCATGTGACTGTAGAGCTTTTGATAAGTAAGTTTCGTGTAATTGGTGTAAGTACCTTCAAAAAAAGGAACCATCATGGCTGTCGAACATAAAAGTCCTGGGAAGAAAAAATCAACATAGTTTTGCCCGTTAATATTATTAATATAGGATCCAACTCCAAAACCAATGGCACCAAGATACATTAAAGGTTCAAGAATGACCCAAAATAAACTAACTAGAATAGTTCTTTTAAACTGAAGGAAGTTTCTGAACCAGATAAATCTGTAGCTATCACCCATCTTTGGAAAGGTTAATAGAATTTTTATATTTTCATTCATCTCTTAAATTGTAGCCTGCAAATTTTAAAAAAACATCATTTAAAGTGGGTTTTCTGATGGTTACTTTTTCACTCTTAATAATGTCAAAAATAACTTTTGATTCCTGACCTAGCTTCAGAAAAACCAATACCATATTATGATAAACTTGATACTCAAATTGGTGTTCTTTTAGGCGGTTAAGGTAATAATTTAGATCGGTGGGTTTTGCATAAAATTCCACAATTTCATGGCCAATATGTTGTTTAATTAAGTTTTTTGGCTGATCAAGACATAAAATTTTACCATGATCCATGATGGCGACTCGATCACAGAGCTCTTCCGCTTCGTCTATATAGTGAGTTGTTAAGAATATCGTTCCTTTAGTCTCTTTTATTTGTTTAATAAAATTCCATAACCAAAGCCTGGATTGGGGGTCCAAGCCTGTAGTTGGTTCGTCTAAAAAAATAATTTCGGGACTGTTTAACAGGGCTCTGGCAATGGCTAATCGCCGTTGCGTTCCACCACTTAGATTTTCTATATGATGATTTGCAAACTCCTCTAGTTTTAATAACCTCAAAAGAGAGCGTATTTTTTCTAGGGCTGCTTCAGGATCGATTTGATGGTATTTAGAAAATAGTTTTAGGTTGTCGATAAGGTTAAAGTCTGAATCTAACAAATTTTCTTGAGGAACAACTCCAATTTTTGATTTTATCTCACGAAAGTTTTTTTTGGCATTGAGACCAAGAACAAATAACTCTCCTTCCGTGATCATGGCATGACAATACATCATTTTCATTAAAGAAGTTTTGCCGGCTCCGTTCGGCCCCAACAATCCAAAACACTCGCCTTTAGTCACTTCGAGATCAATGCCATTTACAGCTATAAAATCTTCATATCTCTTTGTAAGATGTTTTGCTTCTATAGCTGTATCTAGTCCCATTGACTACTCTTTTGAAGATCTAGATCTCTTGTGTGGATCTAATTCACGGCAACGAATACGAATATGCTTAGGTGTTACTTCAATTAACTCATCATCGTTAATCCACTCAATCGCTTTTTCTAGACTCATTGGTTTTACGGGAACCAAGCGGATGGCTTCATCAGAGCCACTGGCTCTCACATTCGTTAGTTTTTTTTCTCTGGTCACGTTGACTTCCAGATTATTTTCCTTGGCATGTTCTCCAACAATCATTCCATCATAAACATCAGTTTGTGGAGTGACCAGCATCACGCCTCTTTCCTGTAAGTTCCAAATAGCATAGGCCGTCGTGACTCCATTTCTGTCAGAAATCATAGAGCCATTCATCCTCGCCCAAATATCCCCTTTATAATCATCCCAACCATCAAATTGAGTGTTGAGTAATCCTGTTCCTCGAGTGTCAGTTAAGAATTCGGATCTATATCCAATTAAGCCTCTGGATGGTATTCTAAATTCTAAGCGAGTTCTTCCAGAACCCTTTTGAACCATATTACTCATGACCCCTTTTCGTGTGCCCATTTTTTCTGTAACAACACCCACAAAAGCATCTTCGACATCGATAACGGCGATCTCCATTGGTTCTAATTTACGACCGTTTTCATTTTTAAAAATAACTTGAGGTTTTGAGACACAAAGCTCAAAATTTTCTCTTCTCATTTGTTCAATTAAGACTCCCAATTGCAACTCACCACGACCGATAACCTTGAAGGCATCGGTGCTATCTGTTTTTTCAACACGGATAGCGACATTATGAAGTAATTCCTTTTCGAGTCTTTCTAGAATTTTTCGAGAAGTGACATTCTTGCCATCCCGACCAGCGAAAGGACCATTGTTAACAGAAAAAATCATTCCAACTGTAGGCTCTTCAACGGCAATTCTTTTTAAGGGCATGGGCTCATTAACAGATGTGATAGTATCTCCAATGGTGAAATCCTCTAGTCCAGCAACGATGGCAATATCGCCGGCGCCAATTTCTTGAACGGGAATTTGGTTATTCACATGATATTGAAACAAGGCGCTGACCTTTAGTTTTTTAGATCCTTTTTCCTGAACAACTAAGACATCGTCATTTACTTTGATCACTCCCGCACGAACTCGACCAATAGCAAGTCTGCCGACATAATCATTGTAAGAAATATTTGAAACCATAATTTGCAATGAGTTTCCTTCGCTCACCTTAGGTGGAGGAACGAGGTTAATTATAGCCTCATAAAGGCATTCTAAATTATCCGTTTTTACCTTGGGGTCTAGGGTAGCCATGCCTTCACGGGCAATGGCATAAACAGTGTGAAAATCACACTGTTCCTCGGTGGCATCCAAATCGATAAATAAATCGAAAACCTCGTTATGAACTTCTTGAATACGAGCATCTGATCGGTCAATTTTGTTGATGCAAACAATGACTTTGATATTTTGCTCTAGGGCCTTCTTAAGCACAAAGCGGGTTTGAGGCAAAGGACCTTCAGACGCATCCACCAAAAGAATAGCCCCTTCGACCATATTTAAAATACGTTCGACTTCACCACCAAAATCCGAGTGCCCGGGTGTATCGACGATGTTAATTTTGAAATCTTTATATTGAAAAGAAGCATTTTTTGCAGCAATAGTGATCCCGCGCTCTTTTTCGAGATCCATTGAATCCATCAGTCTTTCTGCAACATGTTGGTTATCCCTAAATGTACCTGCTTGTTTAATTAAATGGTCAACAAGGGTTGTTTTTCCATGGTCAACGTGTGCAATAATAGCAATATTCCTGATGTGTTTGTTATCAATCATAATTTTCCTTATTTTTTGTGAAATTAGCTTGCTGATGATCCTCTATTTTTTGTACTTTGTCTAGTTAAAGTCTAACCATGCCCGCCCATGAGAAATTTATCGTTGTTGGTGTCCTCAGGAATGAAGTGTTTATGATCAGAGAAATAAAGCAAAGCGGCTTCTAATATAAGTTCATTGCTGGTGAGCTCAAAAATTTTTTTTCTAAATTTAGCAGATTCAGGAAAACCTGAAGAAAACCAAGCTGCAAACTTCTTTAATTGAATCCCTCTGATTTGATCCGAGCTATGCAAAGAGTATAAACGATTGAGTTCATTCAGAACATGAGAAAAGTCCCTTGCAAATGGAGGTGGGGATGAGGGTGTGAATGTGGATAGAGAGGCTGATAATGTTGATAAGTGTTTTTCACTAGATCTCCGTATTTCTAGAGATTCTTTAAAAATAAAGGGATTTTTTAGGGCGCCTCGACCAATTAAAACGCCATCACAACCAGAAGTTGTTAGTCTAAAATTAGCCTCTTTGGCAGAATGAATGTCACCGTTACCCAGAATGGGGATTTTCACTTTACTTTTAACATCAGCAATATAGTCCCAATCAGCAATACCTTCATAATTTTGAGCACGGGTGCGGCCATGAATGGCAACCCAGGTAACACCTTCGTTATAAGCTATATGGCACACTTCCACAGAATTTCTTGATAGATGGTCCCAACCCGTTCGAATTTTGATAGTAACAGGGATCTTGACAGCCTTAACAACAGCACGCACCAGCTGAGTCAATTTTGTAAGATCTTTGAGGACGGCGGATCCCCCACCTTTTTTGGTCACTTTGGGAACAGGACATCCAAAATTGATATCAATAAAATCTACATTTTTTAATTCAACGACCTGAGCGGCACTCGCCAATACTTCAGGTTCATCACCAAATAATTGAATAGCCACGGGTCGTTGAATTTCATCAAAACCCATCATTGCTAACGTTTTTGCATTTTCATACTCAATTCCATTGGCACTGATTAGTTCAGAAACAACAACACTGCTACCCAGAGTTTTCATTAAAGTTCTGAAGGGATGATCTGTAATTCCAGCCATAGGAGCAAGAACAAATGGATTTGATTTTAGTTGAGAAATGAGGGGGCAGTCTACAGCCATGTAATTCTTCCTTCCATTTGCCTTGGAGCTTTTGGAGGCTGATGATCGGGTACACCTACCGCAATTCCACATAAGAGTTCGAGTTCTCCCGATTTGTACTCTGGTAAGTTCTCTATTCCTAAAAACTTATCCACCTCTGCCTTTATTTCCAAGGGGGCGCCCATAGTGCAACAGCCAAGCCCTTCGGCGAGGCAGGCTAAATTAATATTTTCAACTGCCATATAAACACTGCCAATACTGGTGAGATATTTCTCATCAGGAGAATTATGGGAATAACAAAAAATCAAAACGGGAGCCCCCCCTAGAGTAAAAAAGAATCGTTCTGTAAAATCATATAAAGAGGGCTTCAATTTTACTTTTAAAATATCTTTAATTGCTAACCATGTTTTTTGTGACAATTTTAAATATTCATTTCTTTTATCTCCTTGAACGACAAAAAAGCGCCAATTTTGTCTGTTCTTTCCGGAAGGGGCGTGACAACCGGCAAGCAAAATTCTTTCAATGATCTTCTTATCAATGGAATCCTTGGTGAATTTTCTGATCGACTTTCTAGATTCAATGAAGGCATAAAATATTTCTTTGTCCAAAAAGTGATCCTTTTTCCGATGCTAGCATCTTGTCTAGTTTAATACAGTAAAGACCCTTAGAGAAAAGAGCCTATTGTCGTTTGCTGCCTATTATGACATAGTCTAGGGAATAATGAAATTTCAAAAATTAATAATTATTCTATTTTTAATCTCATTAAGTATGGTAGTCATCGTTTCTGTTCCAAATTTAAAAAGGTCAGCAAAAAGTTTCTTTCTAGATCAAAAAAGAGTTATTTTGGGAAAAGTTCAAGGTGAAGTGACCCCTGGGGGTGAAAAATTTGTAATTATAAAGATCAAACAAAAAGATCAAATATTTATTGAGATTTATAAAGAGGAAGAAAAATCAGAAAATTTAAATTTTTTACAAAAAATTTCTATTCCAGAAAACAATGAAGGTTCTTTAAGCAATAGGGGTGAGGTGACGAATTTAGGATTTGCTGACGTTGATAATGATTCGTTTATGGAAATTCTAGTACCTGTATTCAATTCAGAAATGGTTCCAAGACTTTACACCTTTAAATATAACTCTGCAAATAGTACATTTGAACCCATGGGGGGCGCCCTCTAGCCGTAACCCGGGGTTATGGCTTGATCATGTGAGAAAATCTAGACTAAAATTCAGAAGATGTATTTTTAACAGATCTAATTTTATTAATTTCAGTTTGAGACTTAGAATAACAAGATGATTGAATTTTCTCATTTATACAAAACCTATCATCATCAAGTTCACGCATTGAAAAATATTTCATTTAATATAAGTTCTGGTGAGTTTGTTTTTTTAACTGGCCCTAGTGGTTCTGGAAAATCAACCCTCTTCAAAATGATAAATGGATATGAAGCACCTACTTCTGGAAATGTAAATGTGGCTAACTACGATGTGGCTAAGTTAGGCGAAAAAGATATCCCCTATTTTCGACGAAAATTGGGAATCGTTTTTCAGGATTTTAAACTTTTATATGATAAAACGGTAATGCAAAATATTTCTCTGCCTTTGATCGTTCAAAAATATTCTGACTCCTATGTAAGAAAAAGAGTTCATGATGTTTTAGATTTGGTGGGGCTTTCTCATAAAAAGGAACAATATCCAGAATATCTTTCTGGAGGAGAACAGCAACGCACGGCCATCGCTAGGGCCATCGTACATCAACCAGGAGTTTTAATCGCTGATGAACCAACGGGAAATTTAGACCCAGAAATGAGTCAGCATATTATTGATGTCTTTGAAAAAGTATGTGCTCAAGGAACAACTGTATTTATTGCGACTCACGATCTAGAAATGGTAAAAAAAAGAAATAAAAGGGTTTTGCAAATTAAAGATGGTTGTCTATGAACTATAAGACGCAAAAAACGTTTTTAAGATTGACCACCGTATTAATTTCCACAGCTGGTCTATCTTTGGTTTTGAGTTTTTATATAGTATTTAAAAATATAAATAATATTATTGTTACCTGGGGTGAAGCTGAAAAAGTTACGGTCTATTTTGATTCAGAAGCATCGAGCCAAAATATAGAAAATGGTAAACAAAAAATAGAAGCAATGAAAGATGTTCTGAGTGTTAACTTAATTACCAAAGAAGCTGCTATTCAAGAGTTCAAAGCGCAAATGGGTGGTTATATTAAAGATATCAAAAAAGATATAGATCTGGTTCAAATTATTCCCAGTTATCTGGAAGTCACGATAAAATCTGGCGAATCTCTTGAGGAAACGATTCAAAAAATAAATAAATTATCAAAAAAAATCGAGGCATTAGATTTTGTGGAAGAAGTTTTTTACGGCTCTATTTGGATAGAAAAATATGCAAAAATTATTGAGTACCTATCAAGCATGGCGGGATTTATTGGATTCATATTGATGTGCACGACTTACTTTGTAATTTCAAATTTAATAAAAACAAATTTATTTCAGAGAGCTAAAGAGATTGAAGTTCTTGAAATGATTGGAGCAACCAAATCCTTCATTCGAAAACCATTTTTAATTGAAGGAGTTTTAATGAGTTCTATCGCCGGATCTCTGGCGGTGATGATCATAGGATTGGTGATTTATTTTATTAACATTAAATTCGCTTCACAGATTAGTTTTTTTAAAATGGAGCCAGTTTTTAAATTTATTACCTTTAAAGAGGTTAGTGTTTTTATGATCATTTCCATGGGAATAGGACTTGGTGCTTCCTATCTAAATTTGATTCGTTTCAGATGGAACTCTGAAAGATGATAAAATGGACCATATTTTATCTTTTTTATTCATTTACGTCTCAAGGAGAAGAAAGAGTAAATCAATTATATAACTCAACTAAAAGTAAAATTGAAGAACTTGATAGAAAACAAGATCAAATTGTGAATGCACTCATTAAAATTAACATTAAAACAAAAAAAATGACTTATGAAATAGATAAATTAGCGAAAGAAAAAGAGTTATTGGAAATAGGTTTAGAGAAAAACATTCAAGAGATCAAAGAAATTTCGGCTAAAATGTCAGAAACAAGAAAAGAATTTGTTAATAAATTTAAAATGTTAAACAGGTTTAAGGGCGAAGATATTTTGAAAACGGCGCTGATGTTTCCTAAATTATCTCAGATAGAGAAAAATGCAAAAATGATGGGGTTAATTGCTGCAAATGATATTATTTCAATACAAGAATACTTTGAGGGAAAAGCAAAGTTGAAAGAAAAAATCCTCTTCTCAAAAAAAAAAATTGTCGATTTAAATACGATAACTAAAGACATAGAACAAAAAAAATTAAATTTGGAGTCTGAATATAAAAGCAAAACTAGTTTTCTAGAAAAAATTAAAAAATCAACATTATTTAGTCTTTCTCGCTTAGAAAAATTTAAAAAAAACAAGAAGGATTCCAATTTGAATGATTCGGGTGTGTTGGATTTTTTAACGAGTGAGTCTTTAGCAGAAAAAAAGGGAAAGATCCTAAGTCCCATAGAGGGTCGAATCATTGAAACCTATGGCTATCAAGAAAAGGAAACAAACGCCTATTTAAATAATTCAGGCGTATTTGTTTCAGCAAGCGAAAATCAGCCGGTTAGATCCATCTATCAGGGTCTTGTTATTGAGGAAGGCTTCGTAAATGGGTTGGGAAATTTTATTATCATTGATCATGGTGACAATTACTATTCGGTCTATGGCAATATTAAAAAATTAAGCATTAAAAAAGGTGATAGATTAAAAACAGGTCAGATACTGGCCAGTATTGATCATCAGTATATCGATAATCAACTTGGATTGTATTTTGAGTTAAGACATTATTCGAAAGTATTAAATCCACAAAACTGGATCGGGGGATGGAATGAAGAAGTTCAAACAAGAAGTCGGTAATAAAAAATGGTGGATGATAGGCATAACAAGTTTGGTCTTTTTATTTTTAGCGAGCCAAGCTCAAGAAAGATATACGGAATTGCAAAACTTTAGCAAGGTACTAAATTTAATCCAACAATACTATGTGGAAGAAGTGAACACTAAAAAACTAATTCAGGGAGCAATCAAAGGAATGCTAAAGGAGTTAGATCCTCATACAAGTTTCATGGCTGCGGATGTATTTAAAGAATTTGAATCAGAGACTTCAGGTGAGTTTGCTGGTTTGGGTGTTGAAATGACCATACAAAATGGAATCTTGACAATTATTTCGCCGATCGAAGACACTCCCGCTTGGAATGCGGGAGTGAAGGCTGGGGATAAGGTCATTGCCATCGATGGAAATTCGACGAAAGGACTTTCCCTTGTAGAAGCTTCTCAGCTGATAAAAGGGAAAAATGGCAGCAAGGTCATTTTAAAAGTAGTGAGAGATAAAACTCCTGAACCGATAGATATCTCTATCACTCGAGCTCAAATTAAAATCAAATCGATAAAATACACGAATTTAGAAGACGGATTTGGCTATATTAGAATTACAAGTTTTATAGAAAACTCAGCTAAGGATCTTGAGAAAGCCATAGATAAACATCTCGAAAAAAATAAAAAAATAGAAGGAATTATCATCGATCTCAGAAGAAATCCTGGTGGTTTATTAGAACAAGCCATAAAAATTAGCGATATGTTTTTAAAAGAGGGAGTCATTGTTAGCACGATTGGACGTAACAAAAGTGAAAAAGAAGTCTCTTATGCCAGCAAGAAAGGAAAATATACTGATTTTCCACTCATCATTTTAGTTAATGAATACTCGGCCAGTGCAAGCGAAATTGTATCAGGGGCCCTTCAAGATAACAAAAGAGCGCTTATCGTTGGCGAAAGAACTTTTGGTAAAGGTTCTGTACAATCCATTGTGAAGCTGCCAGATGGAAGCGGGTTAAAATTAACGGTAGCAAGGTATTACACGCCGAGTGGTATCTCTATACAAGCAGAAGGAATTAAACCTGACATTGAAATAGAAGATGTAGAAGTCGAACAGTTTACTAAAGCCTTGGTTAAACAAAAAATTTCAAGAGAAAAAGATATTCAAGGTCATTTAAAAGGCGATCGAGAGAAAACAGATTCTGAATCTAAATCCAAGAGTGATTCTGAAGAAGGCTCAGCAAGTCCCTTAGCTTGGTGGAACAATGTCGCTTCATCAAAAGAAGAAACTCTTTCTCCAAAACAAAAACTTTTAAAAAGTGATTATCAAATCTATCAGGCCTATAATTACATTAAAACCTGGAAGACCTTAAAACTTTTAAATAAATAATCAGGGATTACGTATATAACTCAACTCTTCGTTCTCGTCGGTCGGACTCCCTGCGACTTGGCTTTGCTTGCTAAATAAATAAATCTATTTTTTGATGAGCCCTTTAGTCCAGCGCTCCCTGCGACTGTTCATTCTTCTATAGAAAATCATCAATATGAAAGTCTTGAGAAAGTTCATCTTTTGTCTAGGAAAAATTTGTCTGTGACGATGGCTTAGGAAAAAAATTCCATTTTATTTCAAAAACTATACTCATGTCCCGTTAATTCTCGATCAAAATACCCCGTATAAAGGTGCACAGACGCACACAAGGTCCGATCCAAACGATAGGGAAAAGACCAAGGTGCTAAAACAATAACAATACCTTAACGGAGGGTAAACAAATGGGAATGAGAATCTCGACAAACATCGCGGCTGTTAACGCACAAAGAAATTTAGTTACCAGTCAAAAAACAATTCAAAAATCGATGCAGCAGTTGGCTTCTGGAAGCCGAATAAATATCGCTGCTGACGATGCAGCTGGACTAGCCATATCAGAGGGCTTAAAGGCCCAAGCAAGATCAGCGGGGCAAGCAAGAAGAAATGCGAATGATGGAATTTCAATGATTCAGACAGCGGAAGGCGGTTTGAATGAAATTTCAAATATTGTTGTCAGATTGAGAGAGTTAGGAATGCAATCAGCCTCTGATACTGTTTCTGACACGGAAAGAGGATTTTTAAACAAAGAAGTCACTCAGTTAAAAAGTGAAGTTCAAAGATTGGCCAATGTGACAACCTGGGGTAAAACTAAATTGTTAGATGGGTCGACTCAGACTTTTGATTATCAAGTCGGGCTTTATCAGGACCCACAGAACAGTATTATTTCTTTTGTCGCTTCGGACAATGTGGCTACTTTAGATGGTTTAGATATTGAGGGCATTGATTTCTCATCAAAACGAGGAGCACAGGATGGTCTTGAAAATTTAGATAATGCCCTAACCAAAGTAAATGGCATGAGATCAAATCTTGGAGCTTTGCAAAACAGATTGAACTCCACTTCTGATAACTTATCTGTTCAGGAAGAAAATATTCTTTCAGCAAATAGTCGAATCAGAGATACAGATGTGGCAATGGCGTCATCGGAAATGGTTCGAAATAATATTCTATTGCAGGCAGGTACCGCCACCTTGTCTCAAGCAAATCAAGTAAATTCATTAGCTCTTAAACTTATCGGTTAACCCATAACTGATAAGATTGTTCTCCGTTACTGGCACAAGTAAAGCAAGGACTTGAATTACTTGTGCTGGATTTTAACAGATTGCTGATGAGAGATATACAAATTATGAGAAGTAATTTAGTTTTCTTCTTCCTTGAGTTGCTCTTTAGTCATTTCTTTAACTTTTACAGTTTCCATTAACTTACCTAAAACTTTTTCTTCAGTGATTTGATAAGTTAAACGGCTCATTGTTTCCTCTTTGGAATAAAATTCTTTTATTCTCGATTCATCAATTCCAGTTTGAGCTGCATATTCTGCAAATTTCTTGTTTATATCAGCTTGAGTGCAAAGAAGTTCATATTTTCTTCCTATCGCATCAACGAGAAAACTTGATTGAATCATTTCGGCGGCTGTCTTTTCAAAATCTTTGTCCCATTTTTGAATATATTCACCCATTGAATCGGGTGCCATTCCCTGTTGTTCCATTCTTTTTTTAAAATCCTCAATTAAAGAATTTTTTTGTTCTTTTAATAAAGAACTTGGAACTTCCACTGGATTTTCCTTTACCAGAGTTTTCAGAAGTCTGTTTTTAAAGGCATCTTCAACTTGTTTTTTTTCAGAAGCTTCTAGATCGGACCTAACAACTTTCCGAAACTCTTCAACTGAATTGACCCCAGTGCCAGAAGCTTTAATAAATTCATCGTTAATTTCTGGAAGGACTTTTGATTTTAATCCAAGTAGTTTAACTTTGAAAATAACTTCTTTTCCTTCCAAATCTTTAGAATGATAGGGAGTTGGAAACCGAAGAGTTAAACTTTTTTCATCGAGGATATTCATTCCCACAATGCCTTCCTCGAAACCTTCAATAAATTGATGAGAACCAAGTTCCAGCAAATGCCCTTCACCAGCACCTCCATCTAAAGGTTTGTCATCAACAAATCCATTGTAATTGATAACAGCGGTGTCTCCTAGCTGGGCAGGTCTGCTATCAGTGATATCTTGTAGGATGGCTTTCGCTTTTCTCATTTTTTCAAGCGTGGTATCAATTTGTTTTTCATCAAAAGTATAAATTTCTTTTTCGACTTCTAAATTTTCGTATTTTTTCAAATTAACTTCAGGACGAATATCGAAAATGGCTGAAAAATTAAATTCCTTTTCTTCATGAAGGTCATCAAATTCAAATTCAGGATAGGAGATAGGCTCTAGCTTATGTTCAATGAGAGCTTTCGAATAGTGTTTTTGAATGAGGTCTTGCATTACATCCTGTTTCACCTTGCTGTTATACATACTTTTAATAGAGCTTAAGGGGGCTTTGCCTTTTCTGAAACCTTTAAGAGTGACTTCTTTTTGAATATCATTAAAAATACGATCAAAACTTGTTTGGACTGTTGCGAGAGGTACTTCAATAGTTAATTTTCTTTGCAGAGGGGATAGTTTTTCGACATTAGATTTCATCACTTAGGACTCCTAGAAATAAGGTTGCTTTTAAGTTCGTGAATACTAGGAGAGAGACCTCGGAAAATCAAGCATTTAAAGTGAAAAGGATTGCAAATGCAAAAAATTATATTTGTTACAGGCAAAGGGGGCGTGGGGAAGTCATCCTATGCTGCAGTTCTTGCGCAAAAATATGCAATCCAGGGGAAAAAGACCTTACTTGTCGAGCTGGGTGACCAAAGTTTCTATAAAGAATTTTTTTCATTGGAAAAGGTAGAATATACCCCCTTACAACTTTCTCATAACTTGGATATTTCCTTGTGGTCAGGAAAAGACTGTTTAAAGGAATATGCGCTCTATTTGTTAAAATCAGAAATGCTGTATAAATTATTTTTTGAAAACAAGATCTCTAGAACTCTTATTCAAATTGCTCCCGGACTCTCAGAATTGGCTATACTCGGAAAAATTACGGCAGGTCCACGAAATCATGGGCCACCAACATCACATGAAGTGATTGTTGTTGATAGCTACTCAACGGGGCATTTTTTGGCTTTACTGAAGGCTCCAAAGGGGCTTTCAGAAATTATAAGATTTGGACCCATGGGCGAACAAAGTCGAAGTATTTTTAACTCCCTTTTGAATCCAGAAATATGTCAATACCACATTGTTACCTTGGCGGAGGAGCTGCCCTATTTAGAAGGTATGGAATTGTATGAAGAAATTGAAAAATTAACAAAAATGAAACCGAAACTTATTTTTAATAGAGTTATTGAAACAAACTTAAAGGAAAAGGATTTCTTAGAAGAATTTAAGTTAAATGATTTTCATAGATATATTAAATCAATACTTCAAAATCAGGAAAATTATTTTACTCAGACGAATCTGCAAAAAATAGAATTTGTCATTTTACCTCTGATATTTCAATCTAACCCCTTTGAGTTTATAAAAAGTCTAGCTCAAGAGGTGAATCTTTGAAAAATACGGGGGTCATAGTATCCATTGGGACGGGTGGAGTCGGAAAAACAACAGTATCTGCAGGTCTTGGGCTTTATTTAGCCAGTTTGGGAAATAAAGTTTTAGTTTTAACCATTGACCCTTCAAAACGCCTAGCGACCACTTTGGGAATTGGGGAAGAGAAAGGCATAGTGAAAGTCAAACTTGGTCGTTTTGCAGACAGCTTTAAAGGTGAATTGTACGCCTCAATTGTTGATCATCAATCCGTGTTCAATGATTTTATTCTTCGCTCCTCTAGAAAAGGAGGTCATATTGAAAAAATTCTAAACAATAAATTGTATCAACAACTCTCAACGAGCTTGAGCGGTTCTCAAGAATTTACAGCTCTAGAAAAACTGTACTCCTGTTTCATCTCTAAAGAATTCGACTACATTGTTTTAGACACGCCGCCTGCAAAACATGCCATTGATTTTCTAAGCGCGCCAGAGAAGTTAGCCAGCTTGTTTAGTGAAAACATCACTAAGTGGTTTAAGGACACTCAGCATGGAGGAAATTGGCTTGCCGCCATGATTTCATCAGGAACAAGACAAGTGCTCAAGATTTTAGAAGTCTTAACAGGTTCAGAATTTGTTAAAGAATTAAGTCTATTTTTTTACTATATAAATGATTGGCAAGACCAACTTCACGACAGAACTCTTAAAGCTCATGAGCTTCTTGTCAATCCATTAACAGAATTTTATTTAGTCACAAGCATTGATCCATCTAAATTAAAAGAAGCTACCTTATTATTAAAAGAAATCAGGAAACAAGGTTACTCTTTGACTAAAGTGATCATGAATAGATCGATTCCTTCTTGGGATATAACTAAAGAATTTGTCTCTCTTCCTGACCTAAGTGTTGAAAAAAATCAAGAGCTTGTCAGACTTTTCAACTTATTAAAGTCTGTATTTCATCATAAGTCCATGACTCATCAAAAATTTCTTGAGGAATTACAGAAAACGGTTCAAGTCTTATCGCTTACTGAATATAATAAGTCTATCTCTGATATTGAAAGCTTAGATGAGGTATCAAGAGAAATAGGATTAAAAATTCAATTTGGTGAAAAAATATGAAATTTTTTTTAGTTACGAGCACTTCCTTAATAGTCTTAATCTTAATAGCGTGTTCTTCATTTATTAAAAACAAAAATGAAGTGTTCTCATCTGGACCGACAGAAGAAGAAATCGAAATAAGTAAATTAGAAAAAAGTTATTATTTAAATGATCGCAGTGCCTTTTCAACAGCAAAAGAGAAATTCACAAAAGATTTTCCCAACTCGAATTATAAGTTGTTTATTGAGCTCTTAACCAGTCGGTTATTATTTCAAGATAATCAATTTTCTCAAGCATTAGAGATGAATCAGTCAATTCAAAAATCGGCATATAATGTAAATAATAAAATTTATTATGAAACTTTATTCTATAGTTCTGATATTTATGAAAGTTTGGGAAAGTTAGATAACTCACTAGCTGTTTTAGTTGAAGCTGAAAAGAATGGTTTATTTTTGAGCGATAGAGTTAGGTTGTTTGAGCTTCCTCTAAAGCTTTCAATTGCCTATGCTCGACTTAACCAAAATGAAATGAGTCTTAATTACATTAATAAAACAGAAAGTGGATTAAAAGAATACCTATCTAAAGAAAATCATTCTAAAAAAACCTTATCTGAAATTTATTTTGAGATTGGAGCCGGGGTTCCGTCACCAGCGCTCGCTGATTACTATACAGATGCCAAGAAATTCTCCTTAATATATAAATATTTAATATATTGTTTGCACTTCAATGAGACTCCTTATTCTGAAAAATCAAAACAGCAGTTGATCTTGCAGATAAATTCGCTTTGGAACCAAACCCACGACGGCGTGGCTATCGCTACGGGTGATAAAATCGCAGATGATCGGTTAAGATTTAAAAAACTGACTGATTTTAGCAGGATATTAAATTCGATTAAATTATTTGAGCCTTTGGAAGATAGGCAAGTGAGTACTAATCAAAAAGAGTTTTTTTTATTTATAGATGAAATTCAAAACAAAACATTTAATGAAATCTATGCTCAGTATAAACTCACTCCACCAACGGAGGAGTCTTTTGGACATGGCATCTTTAGAGGAAATTTAAAGACTGAAAAAATAGAAGCTCCCGAAAGTATCGAGCATATTGAAAATAAAAAGCAATAGAGGATCTCATGAATCATTACACTCGAAATGAATTACATAAAAAAATATTAAACCAAATGGAGCCAATTTGCCATTGGTTCAAACAAAAATCTCTGAACTTAAGATTTCCCATATATTCTAGTTATGACATTAGGGACGCTGGTTATAAGGTTTCTAATGTCGATGCCAATATTTTCCCGGCTGGCTTTAATAACATATGCCCAACAGATAAAGAGTCTGCCATTGAAATAATGAATATTTACTTAAAAGCAAACTATGGTGATCGGCTAAAAAAAATTGTCTTGGTCACCGAAGAACATACGAATAATCCCTATTATTGGGACAATGTCTACACGATTAAGCATCTTCTTGAATCAACAGGAAAAGAAATTCGGGTAGCCTTTCCTAAGCAGTTAACAGAAAATCTTTTTTTAAAAAGTGCTAATGGTTTTGAAATCATCGTAGAATCTGGTTTAGGCTCTGATCCTGTTTTTTCTGAGTTCAAACCGGATTTGATAATTAATAACAATGATTTTTCTAATGCCCATGAAGAATGGGTAAAAACGATAGTTGTGCCACAAAATCCTCCGCGTGAATTAGGATGGTATCAAAGAAAAAAGAGTAATTATTTTAAATACTATAACCAGTTGGTCTCTGAGTTTGCGGATGTTGCCGGGGTTGATCCCATGTTGTTTTCTGTGAAGACCGAATATTTCCAAAATTTTGATATCAATGAAGAGGCAAGCAAAAAGAAATTGGCTGAAATTGTGGATCAAACTATTTTGAATTTGAAGAATGAATATGAAAAAAGGGGCTGGCTGCAAAAGCCCTTCGTTTTTGTAAAAAACAATGCGGGAACCTATGGTTTGGCCGTGATAAAGGTTGAAAGTGGAAGCGACGTTTTAGAATGGTCTTACAAGTCTCGAAAAAAAATGAAAGCCGCCAAAGGTGGCCGAGACGTTGAAGAGGTGATCATACAAGAAGGGATTCCTTCTATTGTTGAAAAAGAAGGAGTCGTCGCAGAGCCAGTAATCTATATGATTGGTTCAAGTCTGGCCGGTGGTTTTTTGAGGACGCATAGTGAAAAGTCATCAACGGAAAGTCTTAATAGCCCTGGCGCTGTTTATAAACGACTCTGCGTGAGCGATTTAGAGATCCGTCCAGATGGTTGTCCCATGGAAAATGTTTATGGTTGGACCTCAAAATTAGGAGCTTTGGCTATCACTATGGAAGCTAAAGAACTTGGCGTTAGGATCTGAACGGTCGAGTTTCAAAAATGTCTAAAGTTTATTCGATAGTCTTTAATGTCGTATTTTTATACGTTTGAACTGTCTACTTTTCTACAGTGGATAATTAATTTTTCATCGATTATAGTGCACCTTCAGTTAATTATTTAAAATTAGCTGCGCTTTATATAACTTTATATAAAAGGATAGCTGTATGATCATTAATAAAAGAAACTTATTGATTGCTTTGAATCTTTTTACTGTGTTTATCGCCTCCGTTTCTCTCGGTGAAAACAAGTGCCTGCAGACCTACAATTCAAAGAAAATAAGCCCTGAGGTATTAGGAGGAGTTTCGCGAATCATAGATACAAAGTATTCAAGTAAATTTTTGCTCACAGAAGTCGATAAGCATTTCGATGTTAAATGGGTCACTGATCTGGGACCAGTTCTAAACCAAAAAAATTGGGGTTTTTGCCATCTATATTCATTTTTTGAAGAAAAGACTAGGGAATTTAGACAAAGAAATAATGGAAAAGACCCAAATGTTTCAATCCACTATATGGCATTCCACCACTGGTTAGGAAGAGCTATCAATACTGCTTTAGATCCGAGTTCGCCTTTAAAGCCACAGGAAGGTGGTTGGTATATCTATGATATAGATCTATTCAAAAAAATTGGATCAATGAAAATGGATGATTATCTTCGATTGGGTGGAAAAACCAATGTTGAAGAAAAATTAACCTATTTTTTGGAATCAAGTATTTTAACCAGTACCATTTCTAAAATGCATGACCAACAAAATTTGATTGATGATCTTTTTAAAGATGAATTCTCAGATAAAGAGATGGAAGAGTTGTCTAAAGGCATTCCTTCTAAATTTAGTCCTGCAAGCAGACTTAAAATTGTAAAAAGAAATTACATGCAACAGCTTTTTGAGGGTGAAAATTATCGAAGAAAGGATGAGTTTAATGCTTTCGTTAAGGAAAAAGAAGCAGCATTTGAGGCTAAAAAGACCACTTTAACTAAAGATCAAGTTAACGTAATTAGAGATTTGGCATCTGGTCGGCTTCAAATTGCGACGTTTTCAGCGTCAGAAATCGAAAAAATAAAAATAAATGTTAGAAATGATATTAAAAAAGAAGTCACTGAACTTTTTTCACAGTTCTTTTTTGGAAAAAATGATGTTCCATCAGAGGTAATGGATCTTAAGAAAAATGTATTTTTAGCAAGATCATTGTTCCCAGAAATAGATCAAGCCACTATTTCTGTAAGTGTGGATGAATCACAAATACGTTATGGCACAAAAGTAGGTTTCAAAGCAAAACCAGATTTCGTAAATAATCATATCTATATGAATGCGTCCAGATCAGTGCTTTATGAACTCATTTCTGAAGAAGTGGATAAGAATAATGGTGTTTGGGTTGGTTATGATCATAATGATCCTTTTGTGGCGAATAAACTTGGAGAAGACAATTTAGGTTTGATGTCCCTTCGAGCTTTCTCTTGGACACCGCAATCTGGCTATTTATCAAGATATGTGCGATTTGAAAAAAAGGGTATAGTTAACGGAGGTCATGCCGTTCAAATTGTAGGAATCATTCGTGAAAAAGTTCCTGAATATTTTAAAAATCATGGTCTAAAAGGAGAGATCATTGGTTTTATAATACAAAATAGTTGGGGTGAAGAGGCTGGGCAAAAAGGATTTTACGTTATGGATAGATCCTATGCCGATGCATTCATGTTTGAAATTACAATAAGGGATGAGCAGGGACAAGTATCAGCCCTTAAAGAAAAAATGAAGCAATACAAAAAACAAACTGGCCTTAATCAAAATGTTCAGAGCAACTCCAATGGTTTTAAAAGATATCTTAATGAGGAAAAGAAAATCCAAGAAGGTCAGTTACTCAGGGAAGCCAGCATAAATTAATCAAATCTGGCTTAAGGTAGAGTATCCAAATAGAAAATGTTACGATAAAATATTCTCGTGGGTCTTTGTTCTTTTTTGGGGCGGGGGGGAGCTTTGAGAATATTTTTCCTTTTAATGATCGCTTTTAGTGCAGGTTACGTTTTCATTTCTTTAACAAATGATAAATACCTAGTTCATCGTAATCCATCGGCTATACGTCAGCACTATGATTTTACTCATTTAAAAGGCACGGCTTTGGAAGTAGCCATGCGTGAGAGAATTATTAGTCAAATTGAAATAGTAAAAAATGAAGAAGGATTTGGTTTAAGTTTAGGGAATTTTGCCTTCAAAAATAATACAGGAGACACCTTTTTTGGTTGTCAGTATTTTAGTAAGGTGGTGTTAATTTTTGAAGGGGAAGGGGCCATCGTTGGCGGAATGGACAAGCCGCTGATGGAAGTGGAGGGGCCGTGTGAAAGTTCAGAAGACCTTGTAAGGATCAACGCCTTTATGATTCCCATGAAACAAATAATGACGGAGAGACCTATGGATGGGGATTTCAACTATAAAAATAAAAGCTCGATGAGTCTTAAATTTTTAAATTTACCAGATGCCTGGCCAACAATTTGGAATCTGATCGGAGTCAGAATGTCCTCACCACAGAAAGATTTTATTATTGATCGCAATGAAATCACTAAAATAATAGGACAGTCGTTGTTGATTACGATTAATTAATTATCAAGCCATCTGGGTGAAGTTTTTTGGCGTCAGAGATTTCTTCTTTAGTATTTAAGGGGCCAAGGAAAACATATTTCTGTCTTCGTCTGATTTCCTTAATTAGGTTCTCAGTAACTAAAATTCGATTTTTATAGGTTAGTTTTGAAATAAGAGCATCCCCTTTAATAGAAATTGCTGGAGTTAAAAAAACTGTAGAGAATGTTTTAAGGCGCATGATTTCAGATAGCGTAGTGCCAAAGGTGTAAAGAGGTCGTTCCTCTTTTATGCTTTTAATCACAATATCATAATCGGAATGAATAAGAATTTGTTTTTCTATTTTTAGTTTTTCAATTAAAGAAATAAATTGAGTATGAATCTTTTCGGCATTGTTTTTTATGCTAATAATAAATTTGTTTTTGGAATATAGAGATAAAACATCTTCAAGTTTTAATAGTTCGAGATCGAGGCTTCTCAGTTCTTCAAAAGAATAATTCTGCAAATATCGACCTTTAAATTTAATATTTGAGATAGAATTTTTCTTCAAATCAAAAATTAAGTTATTTAAATTCGAACGAGAATCTATAACAAAAACAGAATCAGATGACATATAGGTTTCAATCCAAAAAATTGTATTTGAATGATTGGCTAGCAATTCATTGGCCGTTTTAACGGAATGAAAAACCCTGATTTCTTGAGGGGACGACTCATTAAAATTATAAAAATCGTGCTCAAATTTGTAAGTAGGCAAAGAAAGACCCCAAAATCGAATCGTTATAAGTACTAGTACAACGCAAACTAGTGTTCCAATACTAATTAAAATCAACCTCATGTGGTCTCCAATGGTTTTTATCTTATTGAATTTTATTGATAATCGTTAAACTTGTTAAAGAGCAAAATAAAGATAATATAAGTGCAAAATAGACGTATTTATCTTGAATATCAATTCGTTTTCAATTACTTTGTTTTTGAGGTTCTAACAAAAAACTAGTTTATTAACAAAGGAAATTCTTTGGTTCGACTCAATCGTAAAATCGAATATGCCCTGGTAGCTTTGAAATACATGACGGGTAAAATTCCTGGTGAGCTCACTTCAGCAAAAGAGGTTGCAGAAAAATTTTGTACTCCATTTGATGTCACCGCAAGGGTGATGCAATCAATGGCTTCAAAAGGGTTATTAAGATCTGAACATGGGCCTATGGGGGGTTATACGATTTCCAAGGACCTGAGCCGTATTTCATTTCATGATTTATTAACTATGGTAGAGGGTCCCTCTTCTTTGGTGAAATGTTTTCAGAAAGAGGAAACCTGCGATGTTCAGCCCCATTGCAATATCATTTCTCCGATTCATACGCTCAACAATAAGCTTAATGAGTTTTATTCGGGGCTTAAGTTAAAAGATCTTTTGCTTTCTCCGTCAAGCTTCAATGAGGTGATTCATGGAAAATAAAAATCATCGTTCTGCAAAAGAGGATTATGAATATAAATATGGTTTTGAAACACTTCTTGAAACTGACGCCGTAAAAAAAGGAATATCAGTTGAAATTATTAAATTAATTTCATCGAAAAAGGAAGAACCTTCATGGATGTTGGATTATCGATTAAAGGCTTTCGAATATTGGCAAAAGCTGAGTGAGCCAGAATGGGCTCATGTCCACTATCCAAAGATTGATTTCCAAGATATTTGTTATTATTCGGCACCAAAAAAAAACAAGGAAAATCCTAAATCCTTAGAGGAATTAGATCCGGAGTTAATTAAAACCTTTGAAAAACTAGGAATACCTTTATCGGAACAAAAAAGAATATCTGGAGTCGCTGTGGATGTGGTTTTTGATTCCGTTTCCGTTGGCACCACACATCAGGAAGAGCTTGAAAAAGTGGGAGTTATCTTTTGTTCAATCAGTGAAGCCATTAAGAAATATCCTGAATTGGTAAAAAAATATTTAGGAAGTATCGTGCCCTATTCTGATAATTTTTATGCCGCTTTAAATGCCGCCGTTTTTACCGACGGTTCTTTTTGTTATATTCCTAAGGGGGTTCGTTGTCCCATCGATCTTTCAACTTATTTTCGAATCAACGCTAAAGATACAGGTCAGTTCGAGAGAACACTTTTGATCGCAGAAGAAGGTTCTTATGTCAATTATCTAGAAGGGTGTACGGCACCTCAGCGTGATGAAAACCAATTGCATGCAGCCGTCGTTGAATTGATTGCGATGCAAGATGCAGAAATAAAATACTCAACGGTACAGAATTGGTATGCAGGTGATAAAGAAGGTAAGGGTGGAATTTATAACTTTGTGACGAAGCGGGGGAAATGCGTTGGAAGTCATTCCAAAATTTCTTGGACTCAGGTGGAATCGGGATCGGCAATTACTTGGAAATACCCTTCGGTTATTTTGCAAGGGGATAGCTCTGAAGGATTTTTCTATTCCGTTGCCCTAACCCATGATCACATGCAGGCAGATACGGGAACTAAGATGATTCACATTGGAAGAAACACCAAGAGCACCATAATTTCCAAGGGAATTTCTACGGATCAGTCTTCAAATGCTTACCGAGGGTTGGTGAAGATAATGCCTTCAGCAGAAAATGCCAGAAATTATTCGCAATGTGATTCGATGTTGGTAGGTAAAAAATCTTCAGCTCATACCTTTCCTTATATCGATGTTAAAAATAAAACGGCTCAGATTGAACATGAGGCAACGACATCAAGGATTAGCGAAGATCAGATTTTCTATTTGCAATCAAGAGGCATGGATATGGAAAAAACCATATCCATGTTGGTTAATGGTTTTTGCAAGGATGTTTTTAAGCAATTGCCCTTAGAGTTCTCTGTAGAGGCAGTAAAGCTGATTGAAATGAAACTTGAAAATTCAGTCGGATAGGAAAATGAAATTAATTAAAAAACTCATATTTAAATAATAAGGATTGGGTATGTTAGAAATTAGACATTTAAAATCACAAGTGGACGGGAAAGAAGTACTTAAGGGGCTAAACTTAACAATAAATGCGGGAGAGGTTCATGCCATTATGGGACCTAACGGATCAGGAAAAAGTACGCTTTCTAAAATTCTTGCAGGTCATCCAAGTTACCTAGTAACTGGCGGGGACGTTTTCTTTGAAATTAATTTTAAACAGAAAAATATTATTGAAATGGAACCTGATGAAAGAGCTAAGGAAGGCATTTTTTTGGCTTTTCAATACCCCGTAGAGATACCTGGAGTTAATAATTTAACGTTTTTGATGAATTCATTTAATTCTATATTAGAACATCAAGGTTCATTGCCATTAAATGAGGCCGAGTTTAAAAAGTATTTAGATAAAAAAATGGAACTTGTAGGGTTAAAAGAAGATTTTCTTAAAAAGGGTTTCCTTGAAAGAGGTGTCAATTCTGGTTTCTCTGGAGGGGAAAAGAAAAAAAATGAAATCCTGCAAATGGCCGTTTTGGCTCCAAGGCTCGCAATTCTAGATGAAACGGATTCAGGCCTAGATATTGATGCCCTCAAAGTGGTTGCTGATGGAGTCAATAAACTGAGATCTAAAAATAACGCCATTATTTTGATCACTCATTATCAAAGGTTGCTCGAGTATATAAAACCAGACTTTGTTCATGTCCTTTCACAGGGTAAAATCATCAAAACAGGAGGCCCCGAGTTAGCCCTAGAGTTAGAGGAAAATGGCTATGATGGAATCGAAGGAATAAATTCATGAATATTTTAAATTCCTTTGATCGATATATTGAAAAAATGAAAGTTAATTTATCAGAACAATTAAGTTCTGATAAATTATCAGGTGGTGAGCTCGCAAATGATGAAAAATGGAATACTTTTATAAGTGAAAAAATCAAAATCAGAGAAACAATTCTATCGAAAGGCTTGCCGAAAAGAACCGAAGAAACCTGGAAATACACCTCTCTTAAGTTCTTAAATGACTTATTTTTTCAATTTGAATTACCAAAAGAAGATGAATTGAGCGAAAAATTAAGTTCAGAGATTAAAGCAATTCAATTGCCAAATGTTCAGAGCCTTGTTTTTGTAAACGGTATTTTTCTTAAGTCACTCAGTCATTTTGATGAAAATAAAATGCAAGTTGAGAGCATTTCTCCCTTTGGTTTTAATGATCCTATTAAAGAAACTGAAAATATAAATTTAAAAGAAAAAGTAGAACCGGCTCAGTCGAGTTTTACTTTTTCAGAATCTTTAAAAAATATCCGTCAGCTTTTCTTGGTTCAGCAAAGTAAAATTATTATAAAAAATAATCAAAAATTAGAGGAGCCAGTTCAAATTATCAATTATACTTTTTCAAAAGATGAATTGAGTTTAAACAGCAACCCGCAGTTGGAAATTATTATACAGGAACAATCAAAGGCGAGTATTTTGTACACCCATCAAGGGCCATCCAATGTGAAATATTTTTCTAATGGCCAACTTTCTGTCAAATTAGCTGCAAAGGCTCAATTGGAATTGATCAACGAAACCAAGCAGAGCTTTCAATCTTATCATATGGATCAGGTATCCATTGATTTAGCCCAAGATGCTATGCTGGTTTATTTGGATATTAATTTAAGTTCCCTTCTTTCTAGGCACGAATTGAAAGTCAATTTAAATGCTCAAAATTCAGATGCCAAAGTTCTGGGAGTTTCTCTTCTTCAAAAAACAGAACACTGTGACCATCAAACACAGATTCATTTTCAAGCCAGCCATTCTTCTGCCGTTCAATTATATAAGAGTATTATTGACGATTCAGCTCATTCTGTTTTTAGTGGAACTGTTTATATTGATTCAGATATTGAAGGAATTACTTCATCACAACTAAATCATAATGTACTGTTATCCGATAAAGCCGAATCAAATAGTAAACCCATTTTGATGATTTATTCAGATGATGTGAAAGCTTCCCATGGATCAACGGTGGGTCAACTAAACAAGGAAGAATTATTTTATTTACAGAGCCGATCGATTTCAACAGAAAAAGCAAAAGAGCTATTAAGTATCGGTTTTTTATTGGAAGTAATCGAGGAAATCGAACAGGGTCAACTCAAAATGTATTTAAAAAAGTCACTTCAAGAAAAATACATGAGGACGTCTCGACGACCTATTTTAAGGAATTTGCAATAACATATGAATATTTCAGAGATAAAAAATTTATTTCCAGCATTGAAACAAAAAATTTATGATAAACCCCTAGTTTATTTAGATAGTGCGGCCACGACATTAAAACCAATTTCAGTCATTGAAAAAGTGAGAAATTATTATTCTCTCGAAAATTCCAATGTTCATCGTGGGGCACATTATTTAAGTCAAAAGGCTACCGATCAATTCGAAGCTGCCAGAGAAAATGTAGCTCAATTTTTAAATGCAAAAAGTACAGAAGAAATTATTTTTGTTCGGGGAACTACAGAAGCTATTAATTTAGTGGCGACTTCTTTTGGGGAAAGTTTGAACGAGGGGGATGAAATTATTATCTCCATACTTGAACACCATGCCAATATTGTCCCTTGGCATATGTTAAAGACTAAGAAAAAGGTAACGCTCAGATTTATTCACTTGGACGACCAGGGTAATTTAAATCTGGAAGAGTATAAGAAGTTATTAAACCCCAGAGTGAAGTTAGTTTCACTGACTGCCTGTTCAAATACTCTGGGTCTTTTTCCAGACCTCGAAACGTATGTCACATTAGCTCGTTTGAATGGAAGCAAAACTCTTGTGGATGGGGCTCAACTAGTTTCTCAAAAAAAAGTCAATGTGCAAAAACTTAATTGTGATTTCTTCGTTTTCTCTGGTCATAAATTATTTGCGCCAACAGGTATTGGGGTTTTATTTGGCAAAAAAGAAATTCTAAATGAGATGCCTCCTTATCAAGGCGGTGGGGCGATGATTTCAGATGTCAGTGAAGAGAGGACATTATTTAATCAACTTCCTTTTAAATTTGAAGCGGGCACACCTCACATTGAAGGAGTCCTTGGATTAAGTGAGGCCATCCATTTTTTAAAAAATATCCCCTTTCAAGAAATCGAAACTCATGAAGATCTATTGTTAAAGCTGTTTATGAGTGAAGTTAAAAAAATTCCGGAGGTCATTGTTTATGGAGATTCTTTAAATAAAGGAGCCATAGTCTCCTTCAATATCAAAGGGGCCCACCATTCGGATGTAGCTCAAATATTGGATCAACAAGCTATTGCTGTCAGGGCGGGTCATCATTGTACCCAGCCATTGATGAAATATTTAAATTTACAAGGTACAGTTCGAGCCTCTTTTTCAATCTACAATGATGAAGAAGACGTCATGAAACTTATAGCTGGAATCAAAAAGTCAAAGGAACTATTATTATGAGCTCTTCAGAAGTTTTAATTCGAATTCAGGAAACTCCTAATCCAAATGCATGGAAATTTATTCTTGATAAAGCCGTATTAACCGATGGTAAGGCTACCTATTCTAGCATGAACGAGGCTGAAAATAACCTTCTAGCTAAAAGTTTATTTGAGATCGAAAATGTAAAGCAAGTTCATTTTTTTCAAAACGTTATTACAATTACATTAACCTTCGATGCTGATTTTCAGGAAATTCAACCCGCTATTTCCAGTGTGATCCAAACAAGGATGCCAGTTCACAACCCAAATCAGACTATTAAAGACGAAAAAAAAATGTCCAGGGAAAATCTTTCTCCAGAGTTAAAAAGAATTGAAGAAATTTTAGATGAAACCATCAGACCAGGTTTGCAGGGTGATGGGGGAGACCTAACAGTAGTCAATTTTGAAAACAACAAACTCTATGTTCACTACGAAGGAGCCTGTGGCACTTGTCCAAGTTCAACAACAGGAACCCTATTGGCAATTGAAGGAATACTAAAAGACCATTTAAACCAAGATATCGAAGTGATTCCACTTTAGCGATTGAAAATTTCCCGTAATATCATCGTATTGAATTACGGCTAAAAGACATCACCATGCAAAGCTGTTTTTGGTCACTTTGTTTAAATATCTACAGTGGAAAAAATTTAAATACCCGATAATGTAAGCTTCCTAGGGCAAGTAATCATTGAATTTGGAGTCATTATGGTGCTTTCGTTTTATCAGATCTTTCAATATATTTTAATGCTAGTTACTTTTATAACGTTAAATGGATATGCCTCAATTAATAGCTATACCACATTCGAATGTCTTAAAAGTTATGAAAACAATTCTAATCTTAGCTTACAACCTGCTTATTTGGGTGTGCAAACTGTACAAAAAGAAAGTATCGTCGTCAGGTTCAAAAGTTTTTTGAATACGCGCACGGGTGGTTTTTTTGCAATTCTAATAGATGATTTTATGAAACAAGAGTTAGATTCATCAATGAAATCTTATGATCTCCAATTAGAGGTCATGAATCAAAAAGGAACTGATTCTGCTTTTAAGTCGCAAAGTAGATTGTTTGAAACTCATTTTTCTACTTTAGAGACAAAGATAAAAATTATTGAACAGTTACTTGCCCCCTCAATGATTTCCAGATTATTTACGAGACAAAATGCAAGATTAGAAAAACTAAATAGAGCGGCAGAAGAAGTTGCGCAATGTCGCACAAAGTTTGAAAAGTGCTCGGTCAATTTAGAGTCCGCAGTAAGAGAATCAAGTCAAAATATTGAAACTTTAACAAAATTACTTGTTACCTTAAAAAACAAGCGTGCTGAACTCATAGAATTGAATAATCATATTGGCGAAAATCTTGAAATATATGATCCGTCGAATTCAGATTCTACCCTTCTACTAAACACCTATATAAGGCAATTAGATCAAATAATATCTAATACAAATTCAATTCTTACCATGGAATCAAAATCGCTCACTTTGGCACTTATTAAAATTAGAACTGACATACCTGAAATGAAAGAAAGAATCAATGACTTGATAGCTAAAGGGGCTCCAGAAGCAATAAGAAAAACTGTTGAAGAGAAATCTAATATTGAATTGGATTTAAAACATGAAAGAAATTTAATTAATAAAATTACAAATATCATAAGTTCTACCGCAAATGATAAGGCAAAGTTAGACGCAATTTATAATCTTGTAGGATCTGCTTCGGAAATAAAGCTTGATGAAGCTTTATTAATTTTAGAGTCAATTCCAAAAAATATTAATTGGGGAGAGAACAATCCAAAAAATGAATATACCAGAAGTATTAATAGTATTTCAGGAAAAAAGTGGACTGGTTTTTTTAAGCATGAACTTTTAATTTGTTACGACGTTTTAGCGAAAACTGTGCATAATGGAAATTCAATTATGGGTCAAAAATTAATTAAACTTTCTAATAGTATTGTTAATAGAGAATTGAAAAACAACAAGGAATCATATCAGGCTGATGTTCTTGCTGTTTTCAATAATCTTTATGAAAAATTTCAGTAATCTTTAATACTGATCCGTATTGCCATCTTCATTCAGGATCCTCAAGGTACGTATATCCAGAAAGACCTTCTTCGTAATGTTTGATTAAGAGCTTGGCCTCTTGTTTGGTGATATTACCTTTTTGGATAAACTCTTCAGAAGCTTGCCTGACGTTATCAATCATTTTATTTCGATCATATTGAACATAAGACAGCACTTCAGTAACGGAATCACCGGGAACATAGTGGTCTATGGTATAGCCAGCTTCGCTAATGGAAACATGGACAGCGTCGGTATCGCCAAAAAGATTATGCAAATCACCAAGAATTTCTTGGTAGGCTCCGGTAAGGAAAACGCCTAAGTAATATTGTTCATTTTCTTTGAACTCATGAATTTGTAGGGTCTTTTTATATTCACCAGTTTTGGAGTCGATGAATTTTTCAATTTTTCCATCCGAGTCACAAGTTAAGTCAGCCAGTGTGGCTTCATGTAGGGGTTCTTCATTAAGTCGGTGAATGGGCATTACTGGAAATAACTGACCAACAGCCCAAGAGTCGGGAACGGATTGAAACACCGAAAAATTACAATAGTAGGTATCACAAAGTTCTTGTCGCAAGGTACTTTGAATATCATCTAAATCGGTATTGTTCTTCGCGATATGAAGCATTTTCGTTGCAATCGAGAAATACATGGATTCACACCAAGCTCGTTGTTCTAAGTTCAAAACGCCATAGGTAAATAATTGCAGGGTTTCTTGTTTGGCCTGGGTCAAGTCATTGAAGCATTCATTGATGTTGTCTTTGTTTACCTTTTCATAAATGTATTGTAAATCGTGCATGATCGTTGGATCTTTTTTAATCACCAATCTTGGCGGGGCATCCCGATGCAAATGATTAACTCCCAGAATGTTGAAAATTAAGACAGAGTGATGGGCCACGAGAGCCCGTCCTGATTCCGTGACAATGTGTGGGTGAGGAATATTTTTCTCATCACAAAGTGCTTGCAGCGTTGAAACCACATCATTAGCATATTCTTGTTCGGAGTAATTTATCGAAGAGTCAGAATGCCCTGTCCCATCGTAATCCACGCCTAGACCTCCGCCCACGTCGATGTATTTTAATCCGGGAGCTCCAAAAGAATAGAGCTCGGTAAAAAATCGTGCCCCTTCCTTGAGTGAAGATTTAATGCTTTGAATGGATGGGACTTGGGAGCCAATATGGTAGTGAAGTAATTCTAAACAATCTACCATGTTTTCTTTTTTGAGAAGTTCTACGCCATCCACCATTTCCATGGAAGTTAACCCAAACTTGGATCTGGCGCCCGAGGAATCAACCCATTTCCCTGCACCTTGAGTATTTAGTTTGGCTCTAAAACCAATTTTTGGACGAGCATTAAATTTTTTGGCGACGTTGACGATAAGCTGAAGTTCTTCTTTTCTATCTACGACGATGATCGTGTTTTTTCCTAATTTTTGCGACAGAATAGCGGTTTCAATATACTCCACATCCTTAAAACCATTGCAAATAATCAAGGCGTTTGGATCAATCATCATGGATAAAACAACTAGTAATTCAGGTTTAGATCCACACTCTAATCCAAGCCCCACATTCTTTCCAAAATGAACTAGCTCTTGAACCAGGTGCCTTTGTTGATTTACTTTTATGGGATAGACTCCTCGGTATTCAGCTTGGTAGCCATGGTCGGTAATTGCTGTTTTAAAGCAATTATGAAGTAAGTGAACTCGAGATTTAATGATATCAGGAAAGCGAATCATGATGGGAACACGGATCCCACGGTCGAGCAAATCTTGGGTGAGTTCTTGAAGATCCACAGATGAGCTTTCGTTCCCAGCGGGAGTGACAATGACATTCCCACTTTGATTGACGCGAAAATAACCTCCGCCCCAGTTGTTAATCCCATAAAGTTCAGCACTTTTTTCCGCTGTCCAGTTTTGCATTGATTCTCCCATGAAAAATGTAAACTAGACATATTTTAAAACCATGCCGCTATCAAGTTTAATTTTGCACGTGTCCTAAGCCCACGGTTTGTGTCTAGGCAGGGGCTCGACAGAAGCATAGAATCTGTAAGAATCCAACGGCTGGATCTTTATTCTTTGTGTTAAAATAATATAATGGAGGCATGTCCGTTGAAGAAATTAAATCTTCTAAATCAAGAAGAATACTTGTTATAGATGATGATCCTCAAAGTATTGATATTATTTTAGAGCCTCTCAAGTGGGAAGGTTATAATGCTATCGGTGTTTTTAATTTAGAGGAAGGACTCAAGGTAATTGATTCTTGGATGCCCATCATCATCATTTTGGATTTCAAAGAAAAGGATATGAGATATAAGTCCCTAAGTAAAATTAGGGAGATTCAGCCACTAGCGTCTTTATTAATTTTAAGCGATGAAGCCACAACGGAAGCCATCATTCTGGGACTAGATAGCGGGGGGGATGATTATATTGTTAAGCCTTTTGTTCCACTGGAGCTGCTGGCAAGGATCAGAACCCATTTGAGGATAAGGGATTTGCAGGAACAGCTTCTTATTGCTAATGCCAAATTGAAAGAACTTGCAGATACCGATGATCTTACTGGATTGTTTAATATGAGATCTTTGTATCACAAGTTGGATTTTGAAATGCAAAGAGCCCGGCGATTTGAAAGACAAGTTTGTGTGATTATGTTAGACTTGGATAATTTTAAAGAAGTGAATGATGGGCATGATCATTTGTTCGGCAGTTTTGTGATCACTGAGGTGGGAAAAATTGTACGGGCAAATACCAGAAATATTGATATTCCGGCAAGGTATGGTGGGGACGAATTTCTGATTGTCTTAACTGAAGTGACCTTTGAAGGTGCTTATTTCTTTTGTGATAGGCTACGTAAATCCGTTGAAGGCACCGTTTTTAGGAGTGGTGAGGACAGCATTCAGTTAACAATATCTGTTGGTTTCGGAATGACTGATCCCAAAGAAAACATAACTCCCATTGAGTTAGTCAGACGTGCTGATCATGCATTGTACGAAGCAAAGGAAACAGGAAGAAACAAGGTATGTTATTTTCACATCCCTGGAGTCACCGAATTTTCGAAAGAATCTTCTTTATATCCAGCCTTGCCAGAGAATAAAAAAATGGCTAGAGCCGGCAAAAAAAAGCGAAAAGCAGGATAGTGAACCTTAATTTTTAGTTGCTAATAATCTTAATCAAATTTAAGAATAGCCAATGCAAATAAATCCTGAAGTCATGAGATCAAACCAGTTAAAAATAAAAGCTGCCAAAATAAGTTTGTTTGCAAGTTTTTTAGTGATTGCTTTAAAAATTACGGGTTACAAAGTTTCAGGATCAACGGCTATATTTTCGGATGCCCTTGAGACCTTAATTAATATTTTAACGGCGGCGACAGCTCTTTGGGTTATTAAGTATGTGGCGCAACCAAAAGATGAAAATCATCCCTATGGTCATGGCAAAGCCGAGTTTTTTTCGGCGGCCTTCGAAGGGGGATTGATTTTATTTGCTGCCATAACAATCATGATAGAGAGCTACCGATCCTTCGTTGCTGAGTCCAAGATTACGGATTTAAATCAAGGTATATTTTTTGTTGTGATTGCTAGTTTGGTCAATTTAGCGGTGTCTTTGTATTTAAGAAAAATTGGGAAAAATGAAAAATCAGAAACACTGCTGGCGAGTTCGTCTCACATCATGAGTGATGTGATCACCACTTCTGGTGTTGTGGTAGGACTTATTTTGGTTAAAGTTACTGAATTATTTTGGTTAGATCCGTTACTTTCTTTTATTATTTCTTTTCATTTAGTGGTTGAAGGAATAAAAATTATCAGAAGATCTATTTCGGGCTTAACAGACGAATTGGATGATCATTCTTTAAATGAGCTTTCCTATGCGATTCAAAAAAACTTACAACCAGGAATTATCAATATACACAACTTAAGATCGATTCGATCAGGAAACTTTCATCACATTGATGCTCATCTCATTGTTCCTGAATTTTGGAATGTGGCTCTGACTCACAAAATCACCCATGAATTTGAAAAGAATGTGGTTATGGATTATCCCTATGACGGAGAATTTGCGTTTCATTTAGATCCATGTAAGGCCGATTACTGTAGATTTTGTAATATTGAAATGTGCCCCATCAGAGTAAGTGACTTTCAAAGCCTGTCTGATTTCTCTGCGAAAGAAATGATAAAAGGGGTGAATTAATTCTATGCCATTAGCCCGCCCCATTCTCAATTTAACTAGAAACCTGCCCCTTCAAAATCAGTACACTTTGGCTTTGGACAATGAATTTAAGGAGGTTGCTTTTAATGAAGAAAGGGCGCCGTTAAATAAAGGAAAATGGAGAGGTCAGGTTTTTCATTCGGATGAAAAGACGCCTTTAGATTTAGAGATAGGAACAGGTACGGGTTTTTTTTTCGATCAACAGGCGGTCAAAAATCCCAATCGACTGTTGCTGGGAATGGAACTGAAATATAAACCATTGATTCAAACTATTCGCAGAGCCAGACGGTCTGGATGCGTGAATGTAGCCATCTGTCGATTCCATGGATTTAATATCGAAGAACTTTTTGTTGAGAATGAATTAGATAATGTTTTTATTCATTTTCCAGATCCCTGGGTGACTCCCAAAAAACCAAAAAATAGAATCATTCAAAAGGACTTCTTGGATAAGATATTCAATCTGCAAAAACCAGGCTCTTCACTTGAGTTTAAAACGGATTCCTTGATCTATTTTCAATGGGCTATGGAAGAAATAAAAAAATCAAAATATGAAATTGAATTTTCTACCTATGATTTGCATCAAAGCGAAAAAGCAAAGGAAAACTTTATCACTGGTTTTGAATCTATTTTTTTGAAACAGGGGATTAAAATTAATTATGTTCTTTTAAAAAAAGGGCTAAAATGAAAAAAAAAATTGATTTGTATGTATTCCGTCATGGTGAAACGGATTGGAATGCACAGAAGAAATTTCAGGGCCACACGGATATCCCACTAAACCAGAAGGGAAAGGACCAGGCACAAGAACTATTTGAAAAATTTCAATTTTTGCAGCCAGAGGTTTGTTTGTCTTCTGATCTTCAGAGGGCTGTTGAAACAGCAAAAATTGGATTGGATGGGCATTCTTTGACTTACCTCTACAGCGAGAAATTAAGGGAAACACATCTTGGCGATGTGGAAGGGCTGTCTCAACAGGATATCATTGAAAAATTTGGATCAGAGATGCTAGATCAATGGCGTTCAGTTGAAGGAAAAGATTTATCCATGTCTTTCCCCAATGGAGAAACCAAACAGGAGCATTTGATTCGAATTCAAACTCACCTTAAAGATTTTATAAAAGAAAATAGTCAGTATCATAAAATTGCAGTTTCAACTCACGGGGGCAGCGTGGTTCGTCTGGTCCATTCTTGTATCAATGCACCTAAGGAGTCGATTGCTATTCCTAATTGTTGTCTGTACCACGTAGAATATCATCTGCCTGACGACATTTTTATTCTAGCGGGAAAGCTTTAAAAAAAAAATTACCAATAGGAAGTATCGATTTCAACATCGTCGGTAATTTTTATCAAACAGGCGAAGCGTTCATTTTCATTTAAGAAATTCTTTTTCTTTAGATTAATTTCCAGCTCTGATTCGGGTAAAATATGATGAATCCCTTTGGTAATGGTTATTTTACATTTGCCGCAGATGCCCTCTCCATGACAAGAAGAGGCAACAGGAATCCCTGCTAGCAATAGGACCTTCATTAAACTATCATCGACAGAGAGACTTAATGTTTTTTTACAAAGATCAGTTTTGCTAGGATTAAAAAATATTTTTGCCATAAGACAAAATATATTTTATTTTTTGAAAAAGCAGCAATTATATGATCCTTTTAAATTCGCGTTTTAAGAGTCTTAATTTATCAAGACCATGGGGAGATTTTGGTGATAATCGAAGAAGAAAATTGGAGTGTCTTGGGTGCCAGTCGAGGTCTTGGTTTTGAATTTTCAAAACAAGTTGCTGCGACTCACAAAGGGGTTCATTTATTCTTAGCTTCAAGGACAATCAATAACTTTGATTTTTCTAACACAGATCTTTTCGAGTGCTATTGTGAGGAAATATTAGCAACTAAACCTCAGCGTATTTTTTATTTTGCAGCTGGTGGAACCTATGGTCCCTATGCCAAATTTGATTGGAAAGATCATTTATGGACTTTGAATGTAACATTTTCTTTTCCTGCCTTTTTATTAAATTATTTTTTAAAAAATCATCATGGAATAAAACAACTTGTTTTTATTGGGTCATCTGTTGCTGAAAACAAACCAGATCCCCAGGCTTCCATGTATGCTGCAGCCAAGCATGCCCTCAAAGGGTTGATCACTTCGGTTAATTTAGAAAACCCTCCGTTTGAGATTCTTTTATTTAGTCCAGGTTACATGAACACAAATATGTTGCCTAAAAAAGCTTGGCCCAGAAAAACAGAAAATATTAGCGAGCCTAGTCAAGTGGCTCAAGAATTGTTAAATCTCATTTGCGTCTAATTCTGAAATAAAATATGGTTGTTTCCATGGCAATAGAAAATATTATTATCATCGGATCAGGTCCCGCAGGATTAACCTCAGCAATTTATTCTGCAAGAGCTAACCTCAAACCATTAATGATTGAAGGCGAAGAGTCGGGTGGTCAGCTCATGATCACCACAGAGGTAGAAAATTATCCTGGCTTTGAGCATGGCGTGACAGGACCTGAACTGATTGAAGTGATGAGAAAGCAAGCCTCTCGATTTGGCACTAGATTTATTACTAAAAACGTAACTAAAGTCGATTTTAGTCAACGACCTTTTAAAGTTTGGATTCGGGACGAAGTTTATGAATCTAAATCAATTATTATTTCAACAGGTGCAAGTGCGAAATATTTGGGACTAGCTTCTGAAAAACAATATCTTTCTAAGGGAGTTTCTGCCTGCGCGACTTGTGATGGGGCTTTTTTTAGAAATGTCCCCGTGGCAGTTGTGGGTGGTGGAGACACGGCCATGGAGGAAGCAAACTTTTTAACACGATTTGCTTCACAAGTTTTTATAATCCATAGGAAGAACTCCTTCAGAGCTTCAAAAATAATGGTAGATAGGGCTTTAAAAAATCCTAAAATTAAAGTTATTTGGGATTCTGAAGTCACTGAAGTGGTTGGCGACGGTAAAAAAGTGACTAAGTTGATACTTAATAATTTGAAGTCTCATACTAAAAATGAATTAAGCGTTGAAGGATTATTTATAGCTATCGGGCACAAGCCTAATACCGATTTATTTAAAAATATTTTAGATATGAACGAAACAGGGTATTTAAAAACTCAAAATGGTTCTAGCTATACCAATATTCCAGGTATTTTTGCTGCTGGCGATGTGCAAGATCACGTGTACCGTCAGGCCATTACCGCCGCTGGATCAGGTTGCATGGCGGCTATTGATTCTGAACGATGGCTCGAAAGTCAGGAGTGAAAATGACTAAGAAAATAAATACTAAAGATTTAATTGAAAAGATTGAGAAAATTACCAAAACGAGGATTGCTTCTCAAGAAGTTGTTTCATTGGATCAATTTAGAGAGACTAAGAAAAAAACAGATCCAAAAATTATTCTCGTTATTGAAGATGATGAAACGATGCGAGCCTCAATGAAAAGAATTTTGGAACCAGAGGGCTATATTGTTAAAATGGCGGCTCATGCTAACGAGTTATCAGAGGTTCTGGATGATTCGGCTGTTGATCTAATTTTATTGGATATTGGTTTGCCGTGGATTAACGGATTTGAGCTGGCAGAGCTTCTTAAAGAGCATAAAGATTTAAAAAAAATTCCCTTAGTTTTTGTATCGGGTCAGTCTTCTCAGGAGGATATGAAAAAGGCATTTCAAGTAGGTGCTCATGATTATATTAAAAAACCTTTTGAGATTGATAAATTAAAGAAAACGGTCAAGACTTTACTAAAAATCACGGAAGAGTGAACCAGCTAGGTGACCCTTTAGAAGAATTAATTTGCAAATGAGCCTGAAGCTTATCTAGGCAATTTTAGATTGTTTGATATAACTATCAATCATATTTTCTAACAGTTCTTTGTTCTTTTTATCTGGGTTAACAAACACCAGGCGGCAGGGATCTAAGATATCACCAACACACTTTGTTTTGAAATGGATTCTTGCTTTTTTGCTATCCTTTTCTAGTTTGTTAATAATGATGAGGCTAAAATCCATAGAGATATATTCTTTAGGAATTTTATCCATAAGCTTAATCCCACCCAAGGAAATATTATCTGATTCGCTTTTAAATGTTTTTCCTGTTTTAGAAATAAGATGAACTTCCAGTTTGAAATTAAATCTCATTCGGTCTCGTCTGTCGCTTTCAACGGAAGCGACATTTGAATTTTTTGATGATGGTCCTGGAGAAATAATTTTTACTAAATGGTTTACTCGTAGATCTATTTGCTCAGCTTTGAAATCTGGAAAGAAATAGCCATAATCCACTTTTTTTTGCGTGTCATCTATGTGGGCCTCAGTGAAAGTGTTCTTGGCTTCTTGAAAAGCAATGGCGGTATCATCTAAATTTGGCTGATTGGTAATAACAATAGTTTTATCATCAACGGATGTCACCGCATCGACAACAGTTTTTTCCACATCAGTGACGACTAAATCCTCCGAATTAAATGTAGGAGGTAGGGCAAAAAATTTTTGCTTGGATTTTAAAAACTGATTTAGTTCGGTCCATTCGGTTTTGCCGGGAGTCCAAACAAAAATATTTTTACTCTTCAGCTTTAGGAGGTTTAGTATCAAGGCTTGAGCTTGCGTTAAGCTTAGTGGTTTACTTTGCGTTTTGGTATTTCCATCATAAAATACCCAAATATTTCCTGCTTGCTTCATAGTAAATTGCTCGGCAAAAATATTTTAAAATTGAGAAAAAAATCGACTAAGGCTATTAAGTGCCCTAAACAAGGGTTTGCATATTGAAAATATCGAACGTACTGCTAGACTAAAGTTGAAATGGGAGTAGATTAGTTTTGATGAGGGACAATATAAATTCCAGTATCAAACAAGATTATTTAAGTTCGTTAATTGGGGCAACGGCTGAACCTGAATTTTTACAGATTGCCAATAAAGCAAGACTCGAATCTAAAGAAATAGGAAAGGAACTTATATCTTTAAGTTTTTTCGAAGCTAATTGTGTTCATCAAATCATAAAACAATTTAAGTGCAAAAATTTTGTTGAGATTGGAAGTTTAACAGGATTTTCTGCTATTTTTATCCTTAATGCTCTACTTTCTGGGGGGAAACTTTATTGTTTCGAAAAGAATCCAAAGTGGAAACTTTTTTTGGAACAAAACTTATCATTACTTTTGAAACTAAAGTCAAATTCCCAGAAGACATTTAAAATTTTTCCGGGTGATGCCTTAGAAAATCTAAAATTACTTTCACTAAACCATAAAATAGATGGTTTTTTTATAGATGCCAATAAATCAGCATACTTAGATTATTTACAAATAGCAGAGAATTTATTGATTCCTGGAGGCTTAGTCATCGCCGATAATGTTTTTTTAAATGGAAGCGTATGGGGTGAAGAGAATCCTAAATTTTCGAAAAAACAAATTGAGGTCATGAAAGCGTTTAATCAAAGAATTTTTGATCCAAAGGTTTATGATAGTTTCATCATTGATTCTTCAGATGGATTGAGTGTTTCAATAAAAAAATAATGCCTGTATTGACAATTGGCTTTCTGCTTATATGATGAGGCAATGGTTTCAAATAAGTTTCTTCCTTTGAGTGGTCGGGAATTTCCAAGGTATTCTGCTATTAAAACATTTTTTCGATTACCTCATGTTGAATTGAATTCAGATTTTGATGTCGCTCTTTTTGGAATTCCATTTGATGGTGGCGTTTCCTATCGTCCAGGGGCAAGATTTGCTCCGTCTCAAATTCGAGAAGTGTCAAGTTTAGGGCGAGGGTATCATTGGTCCAGGGGCCTTCACATTTTTAAAAATAAAAATTTTGCTGATATTGGAGATTGTTCAACGGTACCCATTTCACTTGAACAAACCTACGAAAAAATTGAAAAATTTATCGCCCAATTAGTTTCAAATCATAAAAAATTTATTGCTGTTGGTGGAGATCACTCAATTACCTTGCCCATATTGCGTGCTTTGAAAAAGCATTATCAAAGTAAGTTAGCACTGATTCATTTTGATGCCCATTTAGATACCTATCCTGCTGCTTGGGGTTGTGAGTATCATCATGGTTCTTTTGCCAGACACGCTATTGAGGAAGGATTGGTTGATTCAAAAAATATGATTCAACTGGGTATTCGGGGACCTTTAGCGGATTCAACAGACTTGGACTTTATCAAAAAACATCAAATCAATGTCAAAACCATTGATGATATCAGGGATAAAAAGCTTAATGATTTTCTGACGGAGCTTCCAGTTTTTAATTCAGATATACCTGTGTATATAAGTTTTGATATTGATTGTTTAGACCCCTCTTATGCTCCAGGAACGGGAACGCCCGTGCCCGGAGGACTTACAAGCTATGAAGTCCAGAGAATATTAAGACATTTAAAGATTAAAAACTTAGTCGGTGGGGACATCGTAGAAGTTTTACCTGCATCAGATCCTTCAGAGATCACGTCTCTTGTGGCTGTCGATGTGATGTTTGAAATGATGTGTTTACTCTAAATCATAAATAAATGTGGCCGAGACAATAACCTCTGGATGAAGAGATAATTTTACTGGGCATCCCATGGCTACATTTTCTAAAAAATTCTTTTGTTCAGAATCAAAATCCTTTTTTAAATGTAACTCTGTTGATAATTTTTTAATTCTTCGAGGATCTGCATTCATTTCTTTTGTCACTTTTCCATAGCAGCCATTAAAGTGATAACCTAAGGGCTCACCTTTGATAGCCATTGTTGTTAGCATGCATGAAATAAGTGATGCCGCGACAAGATCTGTTGGCGAAAAGCTTTCACCTTTACCATGATTATCCTTAGGCGCATCTGTTTCCAAAGTTGCCAATGAGGGCTCGTGAGTTAGGATGCAATTTTTATTTCCACTATATTGAATAGTTAAAGTAACCATCTTTATTTTTTCTTCTTCCAACCGTAATCAATGAGCTCAAATCTTCTAAAGGTTGTTTCATCTTGGGTCATATAAAGAAGAGTACTAAAGGGAACAGTGCCGATCCAGTTGTTTTGGTCTTTGATCTTGCAAGAAGAAAAAGTACCTGCTTTTATTTTTATTTTTTCATAATTTCCAAGGCTTGCTTTAAAGCGGCATAACTGCACATAAAGATTAAGCTCAATTTTATTAAAGTAGTTGGTGCTTTCACTCCAATAAAACTTTTCTTCCACATTTTTACCACGAGCGATTTTCTTTTCACTTACTTTTAGCATCGTGATCACTTCACCTGTTGGAGACTTTTGGTCAATGGACTCAACAACTTCTTTAATGAACTCACCATTGATTTCAGAAGTCTGCGTTTTTTCAATAAAACTATAGGCAGCCCACTCGCCGACTCTTGATTTTGCAAAGGAAAAAACAGAAACAAACAAAACCAAGAAGATAAACTTAAACATAAAGGCTCCTTTAAATGGCGAGGATTTGACTTAACTGAACTAATTCAGCAGGGCTTTTCTTTTCTTTAGTTGTCGCGACTTCTAAAGGAATTTGAACTAAGTTGGGACCATCCGTTCCAATCATCACATCACAAATACCTTTGCATAAAGTATCAACAGCCGCAGCTCCTAATCTGGAGGCTAATACCCTGTCCACGGAAGTTGGAGACCCACCCCTTTGAATATGACCCAAAATACAAACTTTAGCATCAATGCCTGATTTTTTTCTGATGGAATCAGCTAAATCATAAGCTCTTCCCGGTTTTTGACCTTCAGCTGTTATTAAAATGCTGCTTCTTTTCCCTTTTTTAATGGAGTCTAAAATTCTTTCAACGGCTTTCTCCGTTGTTGAATTAATATCAGGGGTAAAAATATCTTCAGCGCCACCGGCAAGTCCCACATGACAAGCAATAAATCCCGTATTTCTGCCCATGACTTCAATAATAAACAATCTGTTATGGCTATCGGCGGTGTCTCTGATTTTATCTATACAAGAAAGTGCTGTGTTTACCGCAGTATCGAAGCCAATCGTAAGATCTGTTCCATAAATATCATTATCAATTGTACCTGGAATTCCTACGATGGGAATTTTGTGTTCTTCCCAAAGGGCATGGGCGCCGCGAAAGGAACCGTCTCCACCAATGCAAACAATTCCATCTAAATTAAAGGCTTTAACATTCTCTGCAGCTTGTTTTCTTATTTCTGGTTTATGGAAGTCAGTACATCTTCCCGTTTTTAAAATAGTACCGCCACGTTGAATAATATTTGCAACGTCTCTTACCTGTATGGGTTTTATTGTTTTATCAAGCATACCAATATAGCCTTGATAAATCGCATAGGTTTCAATTCCCATAGAGGCGGCGACCCGCACAACAGCCCTGGTTCCTGCGTTCATTCCAGGAGCATCCCCACCACTCGTATAGACACCAATTCTTTTCATTGTATTTTGATGATTTGCCATAATACTTCTTTTTAAATAAGGTTTTGAGTTCATTTGCTTAAATTAAACACTTAAGAAATGAACATTTAGAGCAGAGTATTATAAAGGATGAGGTTTGGTCAAAAAAAAACCGGCATGGCGCCGGTTTTTTTTGCAAAACTAAAATAGATTACTTTACAAGAGCTTTAAATTCAGCACCAGGACGGAATTTTGGAGCGTTAGAAGCTGGGATTTTAATGGCTTTACCAGTTTGAGGATTTCTTCCAACTCTAGCTTTTCTTTTAGCTTTAGTAAAAGTACCAAAACCAACTAATTTTACATCGTCACCTTTTTTAACAGCTTTTTTAATTGTTTCAATAGCTGCATCTAACATATTTTCAGTTTGAGCTTTTGAAGTTTTAGTTTCTTCAGCAATCTTTTCGATTAATTGCGCTTTATTCATATCACATTCTCCTTATGATTTGTTATTTTTCGCGTGAAATACGCGATTCATATTCACAATCTCAAATCAAAATTTAGAGTACGTCAATAGAAATAAGTAATATTTTTTAAATTATTTTCAATTAGTTTTGAAATGAACCCTAAGGATCTGTCTAAAAATAAGTTGGAAACTTCATAAATCACTCTTCTTGAAAGTCAGAAGTATCTTCAGTTTCATTCATTTGGTCTTCAGAATTTTTAGAAACAGGGATGCGAAAGTTTTCACTTGCCCAGTCACCTAAGTCAATAACCTTGCACCTTTCAGAGCAGAAGGGACGATAGATGTTTTCTGTCGAATACTTTGTTTTCTTTTTGCATCGAGGACACAATACTTCTTTGTCAGTCATCATTTTTTTAAATTAATATAAATTTTTAATTTGAAGCAATGACTTTTTCTATAAGAAACCAAAAAATTAATAATTAATACTTTACGAGTCTTCCTGTGGCAAAAATCTGTCCTTCAAAGCCAAGTTGGTAATCAAAAGCAGCATCTTCCAGCTTGCCATTTGCAACTTGCAGCTGAATTAAACTCCTATTAGCTTGTGTCCATTGATCCCCATAGGCTCTTGCTTCAAAACCTTTACTGTCATTAATAACCGAGACGACCATATCTAAAGGAAGTGGATTTCTCACAACGCCAACATCATAACCAACAGGGAATCCAAATAAGCCATAAAAAAAGTCAGTTGAAGAAGGCAAAGAATATCCATACCAATAATAGTTATTTGTTGAAGGATAAGCCGAAAAAGTTGCTTTAAGCCTTTGTGATTGGGTTTTATCAATTTGAATATTTAATTGAAATTGCCCTTTAACCCAGCTATCACAAGAGTAAATACCTCCGCTATTTTCCGCCCGGTCACAAGTTCCCATAGATTTCTTAATAAATGACTTAAATACAGTTGTGTTTGTGATATTTACATTTCTATAACTAAAGTTGTCAGAGACAAAGTTAATACTTGAAGCAAATCCTACTCCGTAGCCATTCCACTGTTGTCCGCTATTATTGTAACAAAATCCACCTGAAAAATAAGTGCCTGTGGGACAGCCATTGTTGTTAGCATAAACAGCTGCACCTGGATTGTAATACGGTGTTGGATCATTGCTGGATTTATTATTGCCACAAGATACAAGATACACGGTGGCAATAACTAAACCTATTAGAGATAATACTATTTGTTTCATAACTCACCTCGCGTTCTTCTGGTTTAAGAAGGACTTTCAAATAGAAGGATGTTCATGAAATATGCCAGTTAGATCTATTCCAGTAGGATTTGGCCTGTTCTTTCTTAAGACAGTGACGGAAACTGTCTAATTTAGTTAAACACAAGGTCTTACCATTTATAGGTAAGACCAATGCTGGGACACATAAGGGTTTTCGTGTAGGAAACATCGGTTTGAATAGATGAAACTACTTTTTTTTTGGCCGCCGCAGTAAAGTAATTTAAACTGAAGTTTGCAGTAAAGCTGTCGGAAATTTCTGGTTTTACTCCCAATTGTAACAAGTAATTGGTGCCCAGCCAATCTTCATCCGCGCTTCCCGTATTGAATGCAGTTTTTGTTTGAATCCCATAAGTCAGAGCCGCATAAACAAGTTGGGATTTCCCAAATTCATATCTAAAATAGGGACCCATATCTTGAGTTGTATAGTTAGCTTCTTGTTGGCTCAGCTCACTTTTGGTAAGAACGTTATACAATCCCCAGCCAAAATAAAGTGATTTTTTATTATCGATACTAAATCCCAGATTAAAACTATAAAGTGATTTTGTAGATGCAGAGGACGTGGTTGTTTCAACGGTATTCTTATCCGTGAGTAAAATATAATCTAAATTCAGCACGGCTGATGAAAAGCAGTAAGTGTTTGTTAGAAATATAAACAGGAGCCATTTAAGAAAAAGCATCATTAAATTTTAATTTCTTGACCTTCATAGGCAAAATCCCAAAAGAACTCTGGAATGGTGTCATTACATTCCCTCGCATGATCAATTCGCCACTGATAATACTCGCTTGTCTGTCTTTTTATATCCTGTACCTGTTGGATGGTTGCTCCCGGATCATGATGGGCAAACAGTACTTTCTTAATATCTTCTCTAAAAGCGATATCGATACCAATTTGGGCGGCACTGTGACCCCAGTTTGCTTTTTCTGCTAATTCAGGAAAAGTGTATTGAGCATCAAAATACATTAAGTCAGACTTTTGATAAAGAGGTAAATCATCGCCCAAATCTTCGCGACTGACCCGAGTTCCTTCGGTATCTACACAATGCGAATAGACTTTCCCCTGGCTTTCGACTCTTAACCCCCAACAGGCATCGGGATGATCTAATAAATAGGGTGTGATTGTCATATCATTTATTTTAAAGGGCTTTCTTGGTTCTAAGATATGGAAATGAATTTTAGAAACAAGTTGCTCAAAGGGAACCGGAAAATAAGGTTTTTTAAAAACACCGCGAATCAAAGCCTCAATATCTTTTTGGACACCATAATAATGAATTTGCGTCCCAGAAACGAAATGAGGAGTAAAAAAAGGTAGGCCCATAACATGGTCCCAATGGAAGTGAGTCATATAAATGTGAAAGGGACCTTTCACAGGAACATAGGTTCCACTCATTATTTTCTCACTTAAGGTTCTGATTCCCGTTCCACCATCAATAATTAATTGAGTTTTTAAGGAGCTAACCTCAACGCACGTAGTGCCCGTTCCATAACCACCCACATTGGGAATATCAGAAGAAGAAATCAGTTGATTCAATTTGGTTAGATCATTTTTTGCACCAGGCGCAAGCTCTTTCACCACTTTTTCAATATGGTTCGACCATCCTTGCGGTGACAAGGAAGATGGTAAAGATCCTCTAACTCCCCAAAACTTAACACTTAATGACATCCCAGACAGGATTCCATGACAAATTATCAACAGCAACAATTATTTTCCAAACTAGATAAACAAATTAAATCAGATAAAATTCTTAGACCAAGGACTTGGGGGAGCGAAATTTAATTCAACCCAATGGCTAGATGTAAAAACTGAATAGAAATTAAATTTTAAACTGGAACGAAATTCATATAAAATGAAAAAAGGTTTGATGGTGTTTTTGTAAATTGATTTAAAAAAATATTAAATTAAATGTAGAAAAATGTTAGAAAAGGGGAGTTATGTTGAAGGTGCTAGTACTTATTTTATTCGTTATCGTTTTTTCAAAACCTTCATTAGCTCAGAATACCGGACCTAAAAACTCAATTTCAAATTACATTGGAACGGGCGAAAATGCAAGAAGACAGAGAGAGGAGCGGCAAAAAATAGAGGAACAAAAGGTGGCGTCTGAGAAATTGGAGACCGAGAATAAAAAAAAGCAAGAAGAATATAATAATTTAGCGGAAGAATTGAATACTAAAAATAAACAAATCAATTCGTTTTTCACTAAAATTAAAAAATGTGAGGCCTCGAGAAATAAAAGTCTTGATCTTCAGTTTACTGCTTGCGGCGGAAAATCAACTGAACAATATACGAATGAGCAAAAACAATTACTGAATTTTGCAGTTAAATCTCAATCAAATATAAAATTTAAATATGATAAGTTTGTAACAGAAAATACAGGGTCTAGAGAAGGCAACTACGTGCCAATAGAGATAGTAGATACTACCGACGCTATGAAATATTATGCCAACCCAAATTCAGTAAATCAACCTGCAGTAAATTCGGATTCAGGCGCAAATTCACAATCGACTTTAGAGCAAAGAGTCGCGGCGTTAGAAAAAGAAATTAGGAGGTTAAAGGAATTCATAAAAAAGAATATCGGTGAAAATAAGGATTCAATTTGTCAGAAGGTTTCAAGTTGCCCACAAATATCAAATTTAAAGGAAAAAGTAGATGCAATTAATGTAATAGCAAATCCCCGAGGTGAAAACAGTTCTGGTGGTGGTCCTAGCCCGCCACCACAAATGACTAAATAGCCGTTAGTACCTTACCTGATAAATTAACCTCTAGTTTGTTTTAGAGAATTCTAAATTGTAGCCTAAATAAGAGTAAAATTCGTAGTTGTTGAGGTTGATTCCGTCTAGGGATTTGTTGTAAAATTTGATGGATTTTATGATCCAGTGTTGTGGCCAGAAATCGTCAAAATTTCTGAGTTCATAGCGTGTGTTTTGATCGATAAAATTTTTATCGGTGGGGGATTTTTCAAAAATTTGATTTAAATTCAGGGTCAAATTATCACAGGTTGTTTGGGCCAGGATTATTGGCGGTTCACCGCTGAGGGCTATTTTGATGGCTTGTAATTGAATTTCAGCATAAGGAAAAGTTTGGCAGAGGGTCATGTTATTTCCGTCGATTTGTCTAAAAATCAAATTTGGAAATTCAAAAGAGAGAGTTTGATTTTCATTTCTCCAATTAAATTCAGATAAGAGATTTCTTTTTATTTTCTTTGCGTTGTTTATCATATCTTCAGGGCTGTAATAGGGATAAGACTCATTTTCTTGAAGACTTGTGGTGATGGCTGCGGGGTGCCGTTGGCTGTATTTGTGGAGGTAATAAAATAAAACATTAAAAGTAAACAGAAGGATGGCAATAAGGATTTTTTTTCTGAGCTTCATTTAGTACTCACATTTCAAAGATTTTAAATCTATTGGTGAAATTTCTAATCTTAAAAAGGCAGCCGCCAGGGTTGGCCACATGACGGTAGGTTTGATGCTCATGTGTTTAAGACCTAAGACGTGCCCCAGTTCGTGAATTATTAGGCTTTCAAAATTTACTTGGACTGAGTTTTGTGGAGTTGTGGTATAAAACTCATAATCTTTTGCATTTATTTTGATATCTGCTTCGGTAATAAGAGGTCCCAAATAGGTCAAAATAGTGAGTGCTTGTTGAGATTTATGATTCTCGCTCCAGTCTTTTGACCAGTAAACAGAGTTTACTTTATCACTGCTGGGTTTTAAAGAAGTGGATTGATTTGATTGTTGAAATTCAAAAAGTTTTTTTCCAGATGCCTTTTCCCATTTTTCACTGGCGGAGGAAATAATGGGTATCATGTCCCCCGGAATAGAGGAATCAAGGAAGAGTTTTATTGGCAAATTGGATTTCCAAGAAACCCGTTCACCAAATTCATTTTGAATATAGCCGCAACCTTCTTGAGCTTGAGTGGCGAGATCTGTTTTAGATTCAGGACCTAAAACTAAATTTTTTTGGCAAGAAATCATGCACAAAAAAATAGAAATATGAATTAATGAAAGTTTGATGGAATGTCGCCTCATTTGTGATTTCTTATCGGTAAAATGATTCCACATTATAAGTCCGATTTTGTAAAAATTGTCATTGGAGTCAAAATATCCAAAATGATATTCTCGGCCTTTGACTAACTAGCTAATAATATTCATGTTTTGGAGTCCGTTTGGCCCAATCTGATGGATCAGAAATTGCAGCAAAACTTTGCGAAAGAGAGGCCTGGTTCGTTTGGGCACCGTTTATTATGAAACTAGAGCTTAAAAGGTATAACAATATTGTTGCTTTTAAAATGAAAGGGAAGGCTGATACGGCTCTTGCTTTTCACGAGGATAATTTGGAAGTCGCTCAGATTTCTGATGAGCTGTTCTCTGAGTTAGAGAAAAAAAACTACGATGAGCTTGTTGCTTGGAGTCGCCGTAAAGAGGTTTTACCAGCTCACCCCAAGAATAATAAAATTAAAAGCGTGAATATCAATGTCACCCAGATATGTAATTTGCACTGTCTCTATTGTGCCGCTGGTGGAGATGGATCTTATGGTGATCCAGTTAAAAATATAAGCATCGAAAAAACGCTGCCTCAGTTGAAATTTTTTTTAGACAAATTAGAAAAGGGGGAGCGTTTTCATATTAGTTTTTTAGGTGGAGAACCATTGCTTTATCCTGAAGGGATTTCACTTATTGCGGAGTATGCAAGTCAATACGCCGAAGCCAAAGCGCTAAATTTAACGATGAAAATAACGACAAATGGAACGCTTTTAAATGAATCCATAGTGTCCCTTTTAAAGAAGCATAAACCCACTCTAGTGATAAGTATGGATGGGCCCCCAGAAATAAATGATAAATTGCGGCCTCAAAAAAACTCTCATTCGACATCAATGCAAATGGTTTCAAATTTGGATAGATTATTTATGATAAAGTCAGAATTGGGTGTTTTAGGAGTTCATGCGGTTTTTTCTGAAAAAAATCTTGAAGTTGTGAAGGCCTATAAATATTTTTCAGAGTTTCCTTTTGATTTTTATGATTTTATGTTTTCGGTTTCTGAAAACAATCCAACTAGCAATCATGAATACATGGAACAAATGGAGCAAGTGGCAGAGTTAGCTTGGGAAAAGGGATCTGAAAAAGAACTTAGAAAAATTTATATTTTTGATCATTATTTTGATCTTTTAGATAATCAAAAAAGATTAGAAAATCATTGTGGTTTAGGAAAAACACTTGCAGTGATCGACGCCAGAAATAGAATATACAACTGTCCTTGGACGATAGGTCAAAAACAAGATCAGATAGGGCAAGATTTGCAAATCAATCAAGAAAAGTTAATTGAAAACTATTCAAATAGCTTGATAGACCGGAACCAGTGCCATCAGTGCTGGGCAAAATATCTTTGCGGTGGAGGGTGTTCTTACATTCACAAATCTACGTATTCTGACAAAGAAGTCGTAAAAAATGATCTTTTTTGTGAAAGAACAAGGTATGTTTCAGCATTAGCTATATATTATTTTTCAAAGAGCAGAGATTTAATGACTTGAAGGTGGAATAATGCTAGGATCACTTTGTAGGAATCGCTATGTAGAGACCGAGAAAGAGACAAAGATAGAAATCTTTCTGAAAAGCAGGGAAAATCTATGATAGAACGAATAATGGAACAATTAGCAGAACCAGAATCAAAACAAAAAGAGAAGAGCTTAAATTCTGATGTTTTATCTGATGTTATATCTGTTAGACATATCCATCAGGTTAAACCTCTTAAAGATCAGAGACACTCAAAGTCCAAAACTTTAAATGTTAAGGGCGGCGAGGGTTGTTTGCCAATAAGATAGGTTCAGATGGCTTTACCACCATCTCCAATTCCAAGAGAATCACAATGGGAAAAAATTAAGTTTTTATCAGTGATCTTGTTTAGGGTGGCTTTAGCTACAGGTCTGGCCCTTTTTATAGTGCAAATTAAGTTAGATTTTTTTGAATCTTATTTGTATGACATGAGAGTTCGATGGAGTCCGTCCAGCAATCCTACTGGCGCTATTCAAATCGTTGAAGTGACGCCTGAAAGCGTCGAGTATTTTAAAGGAATTCCAAAAGCAGAACATCATAAGAAGGTCATGGACTTGCTTTACGAATACAAACCCAAAGCGGTAGTCTATGACATCGGTATTGATGAAATCTTGGGTTCAGATCAAAGTAAAAAAAGTTTTGCGAAATCTTTAGAAAAATTTAATCAATTTTTTGTGATCACAAATTTTCTTGAGATGCGCGGGGAAGAAGGGAAATTAAAACTTGCTGAACCTTATGAAAAAATAAAACTTTTTTCAGGTCCGAAAAGCTCTGATACGGCTAATTTTGCAAAAGATGGGGTGACTCGTCGGATGATGATTAACTATCAAGATCAAATGATGATACATCCTTTTCTTGCCAGTCAAATCAATCCAGATGTTTCTGATAAAAATAAAATAAAAGGATTGTTTTCTTTTTTGGAAACAGATCAGGTGTATATCCGTTTCCGACCTACGGGAACCTATCCAAAAATCTCCTTTCATGAGGTGGCTAAAAGTTTAGTGTCGCCTTCCGTTTTTAAAGACAAGATAGTGTTGATTGGTCATAATTTGGAACTATCTGAAAAAGATTACTTAATGACTCCCTATTCAAGATCGACAATTGCCATGACCACAACGGAAATGCACGCAAACATGATAGACACCTTAATATTGAATAATGCGATTACCAAGGCACCTCAATATATTAATATCTTTTCGACAATTTTAATTTCGATAATCACCGTTTATATAGTGTTTACGGTAAGTCCAGCTATGGGTTTGTTTATCATCGTCTTATTGTTTGGATTCTATTTAATATTTGCCTATTTTCTGTTTTGGCCTTTTGGGTATTGGATTTCTATGGCGCACCAATTGTTGGCCATTTTTCTTTGCTATTATTTCTTTATTCCTTACCGTTTGATTATTGAAAATAGGCGTAGCTGGGAATATTACCAAAAAAATAAACTATTACATCAAGTGGAAGAGTTAAAGACTAATTTTATTTCGATGATGTCCCATGATTTAAAAACGCCAATTGCCCGCATTAAGGGAATGACGGATGTTATTTTAAACGATGCTCATGCTGTGACAAATAATCAAAGAGACGCCTTGGATACGATCAGGACTTCCAGCGATGATTTATTGAGGTTTATAAATTCTATCTTAAATTATGCGAAGATTGAATCCCAAGGGGTCGACCTTCATTTGCAATCTAAAGATCCCAATGCGCTGATCTCAGAGGTCATAAAAAAACACGAGTTTTTAGCTAAAGTAAAAAAAATTCGTATACTGACAGAGCTGGAGCCTTTATTTCCTATAAAAATCGATCCCGAACTTATCAAACAAGTGTTTTCCAATTTAATAGAGAATGCCATTAAGTACTCACCTGATGAGACGACGATTACTATTAGCACTTCAGAAAATTCTGGATATGTGGTCGTAAAGATTTCAGATCAAGGGGGTGGTATCGCGGTCCAAGATTTGCCTAACTTGTTTATGAAGTTTTATAGAAGTGCTAATGCCAAGAGTTCGCCAGTAAAAGGGTCAGGATTGGGCTTGTATCTGGCTAAATATTTTACAGAACTGCATAATGGTAAAATTTTTGTTGAATCTACCTATGGTAAAGGAACAGATTTTATAGTAGAATTACCTCAAATTTAAAATGGAGCTGAAAAGGAGTCTACAATGTTTAAGATTTTAGTCGTTGATGATGACGCGGGATTAAGACTATCAATCAAATCTGCCTTTTCTGGTTATGAAAAATTTGATGTTTATGAAGCTTTCGATGGTATCAATGCCATGGAAAAAATTAAATCTCCAGGATCCAAATTCGACATCGTGATTTTGGACGTAGATATGCCTCGGCTCAATGGTCTTGAAACACTGAAGCAGATAAAAGAGTTTGATCCAGGGATTATAGTGCTCATGTTAACAGCCCATGCGACATTGCATGACGCTGTTAACGCAGTTAAAGATGGCGCTTATAACTACCTCTCTAAACCGGTCTCTAGTGAAGAAATATTAGCTTTAATTGAAAAAGCGATGCAAGCACACTCTATGATATCAAATATTGCAGCTAGCTCACCCGTGTTGGTCGAAGCTGGGAGAAAAATAATTGGTAATACCACGCAAATGCAAAAAGTGTTTAATATTATACACAAGTTGGCCAAAGTGGATACTCCGGTTTTAATTAGGGGAGCTAGTGGTACAGGCAAAGAATTAGTAGCGAAGGCCATTCACTTTAATTCTGTGAGAAAAGATGAGAAATTTGTTGCTATAAATTGCTCAGCTATACCTGAAAACTTATTTGAATCAGAACTTTTTGGACATGAAAAAGGATCTTTTACAGGAGCTAGTGAAAGAAAAATTGGGAAATTTCAATATGCAGATGGTGGAACTTTATTTTTAGATGAGATTGGAGATATGCCTCAACTGATGCAGGTAAAAATACTACGAGTTTTGCAGGAAAAATTATTTACACCAGTGGGTTCTAATCGAGAAATTCAATCCAATGTCAGAATTATTGCGGCTACAAATCGGCCACTTGAGGAAATGATTAAGATAGGCTCTTTCAGAGAAGATTTATTTTACAGGCTGAATGTGGTTCCTATATTTTTACCAGCATTATGTGATCGCAAAGCCGATATCGAAAGGTTGATTCAAATTTTTGTAAAAAAATTCAATGAGGTCCATAAAAAGAAAATAACCGGTGTGACTGCCGATGCCATGAATATATTAAAGCGTTACTCTTGGCCTGGAAATATCCGCGAACTTGAGAATGTAATCGAACATTCTTTTGTATTAGAGACTGGAACGATCATTTCAATGTCTTCTTTACCTGAAAGCTTATTGGCCGCAGTGGGAGTGAATCTATTTGACCTAGATACGCTAAGCCAGTCTTCACAACTTGGTCCTGTATTTATTGATTCAGGAAGTGATATAGAAACTGAGGATGCGAATTCTGATTTAGATACTGATGGAGATTCTGAATTTGATGATTCAGGTATGAAGGTTACTTTTAACGGAGACTTGGATTTTAATGTTCAAAAAGAAGCCTTTGAAAAGGAATTTATCATTAAGGCTCTCAAAACTTTTAAAGGCAGAATAAATCAAACGGCCCTGCATGCGAATATACCTAAAAAAACTCTTCTCAGAAAAATTGAAAAATATGGTATCAATGCAAAGGACTATTTTGACCAATAAAGAACGGGAATAACACTGGAAATATCAAAATTTTCTAATGTCAATGACAAATTTATTTCTTGAGTCATTAGACAAGGGAAATTTATTGAAAAATTCTTAAATTAGTTTAAAAAAAATAATTATTGATGATTAATGCCAATATTAATTTAAAAAGTCTAATAAGTTTTATTGACTGAAAGTCTTTTGGTTCTTAGTTTCTAAATCCCATGGCAATGAATCCGCTACCCCCACAGGCTTACACAAAAGACTCTCTTTTGAAGGCATATTCTTGGTTGCAAAATCAAGAATCTTCAATCAAGGAAATGGCTACAACGCCTGATATTTTAGTAAGTTTGTTTTTAAAGGCCACTCGGGATGGGGACAGTGTTCTGGAACGTCCGTCTATTCAAAACTTTAAGCATGAGCTCAAACAATTGGCTGGTATGATGGGCGAGTTTGATAAAGAGGTCATTGAAGAAAAAATCCAGAACCAAAATCTCCAGAAGCAAAATATATTTAATGACAAACTTAAAAGCCCATCTCTTGAAAGTGATAAGTTAGGTGGTAATACTTTAGGTGGAGATAAATTGGCGGGGCTTTCAACAAATTTTGATTTCACTCTGCCTTTGAACGGAAATTCATTGGATAGTCGTTCTCTAGAAAATCGACCCATAGAAAATCGTTCTCAAGAAAGTAATTCTGCAGAAAACAATCCAGAGAAGCTATCTAAAACTCATCATGAAGTTTTAAAAAAAGGGGATTGTTCTTTGCTTGAAAATTTAGATGCAAAGTCTTTGATGTTAATTTCAGAAGTTAAAACTCAGTTAAATCTTAGTTCTGATTTGGAATCCTTAAAGCTTTTAATTCAAGCGGGCTATAATAAAACTAAAAAATTATTTTAGGAGCCTATTTGAAAAAGGTTCTTAGTGACGGATTGCGCTAAGCTTGTGGTCTGTTTGATAAAAAGACAAAAGTTAAATACTTTAAGAAGTATGACACAAAATATACCTGACTATAAATCAACCATTAAATTACCGCAAACAACTTTTCCAATGAAGGGTGATTTACACCTTAAAGAGCCAGCGATAATTAAAGACTGGGAAGAGAAGAAAATTTATCAAAAGATTCAAGAGAAAAATAAAAACAACACTCCCTTTATTCTTCCTGATGGGCCGCCCTATGCCAATGGGTCTATTCATATCGGTCATGCTTTAAATAAAACTTTAAAAGATATCATTATTAAATATAAATCATTAAAAGGTTTTCGAGCTCCATTTATTCCTGGTTGGGATTGTCATGGGCTTCCTATCGAACATAAAGTCATGAAAGAGTTAAATGAAAAAAAACAAATAAAAAATGATCATGAAATTCTTGAGCTTTGTCGAGCCGAAGCCTCTAAGTGGGTAAAGCACCAAAGAGATCAGTTTAAAAGATTAGGTGTGCTTGCTGATTGGGAAAATCCTTATTTAACCATGGATCATGATTATGAGGCCGAAGAAATTCGTGAATTTGCACGAGCATTTAAAAAAGGAGTTATTTATCGAGGATCAAAACCCGTTTATTGGAATTGGACACTAAAGACGGCTCTTGCCGATGCGGAAGTGGAATACCACCAACATAAATCTCCTTCCATTTATGTTAAATTTCAGGTGACAGATGTGGAGTCTTTAAAAAAACTGGGCTCGCCTAAGGGAAATACTTATTTTGTTATCTGGACAACAACTCCTTGGACTCTTCCTGCGAATGTGGGTATTTGCTTGCATCCTGATTTTGAATATGGGGTCTACTCTGCAGGTATTAATTCTTATGATGTTAATTCGTCAGGTGAAGAAAATTTCGTTATAGCCAAAGGATTAAAGGAATTTTTTGAAAAAGAAACTTCGATCCTTCTTACAGAAACTTCGGTGCATAAAGGCTCGGAGTTAGAGTATATAAATGCAGATCATCCTTGGATCTTAAGAAAATCCCAAGTGATGTTGGGTCTTCACGTTAGCTTAGATGCGGGAACAGGATGTGTTCACACGGCTCCAGGACATGGCGCGGATGATTTTAAGGTGAATGCAAAATACCAGTTGCCCGTCTTATGTCCTGTTGACGATGCTGGTTGTTTCACAGAAGAAGTGCCAGAGTGGAAGGGCATGAATATTTTTAAAGCCAATCCTTTGATTGTTGAAAAATTAAAACAATCTGGTCATTTAATTAAACTTCAAGAGATTGAGCATTCTTATCCTCATTGCTGGAGATCAAAAACACCCTTGATTTTTCGAACAACTCCCCAATGGTTTTTAGGTATTGATATCGAGGGAAGTGAGATTAGGAAAAAAACATTAGAGAAAATGAAAACCATTAAATTTGTTCCTGCTTGGGGGCAAGCAAGATTTAGCGCCATGATGGAAAGTCGTCCTGATTGGTGTTTAAGTCGGCAACGAATTTGGGGAGTTCCAATTCCTATTTTTTATTGTGTCGCTACGGGCGAGCCATTGGCTGATTTTGAAGTCATGATGAAAGTCGCCGATGTCATAGAAAAAAAAGGAATAGAAGGATTTAATTCAACTCCAGCGATTGAGTTTCTTGGTAATAAAAAATTTCCATGCGAATCAACAAATGAAAAAATAAAGGCCGCTTATGGGAGCCAAGGGTTTAAGCATGGAAAAGATATTTTGGATGTGTGGTTTGATTCAGGAATTTGTCATGCCGCCGTTCAAAAAAAGAGACCTGGAATGAGCTTTCCTGCAGATATTTACCTAGAGGGCAGTGATCAACACCGTGGCTGGTTTAATACCTCGATGTTATCTTCTATGGCCACTCAAGGTGAGCCACCATTTAAGACATTATTAACCCATGGTTTTGTGATGGATTCCCAAGGCCGAAAAATGAGTAAGTCTCTTGGAAATGTTGTCGATCCCAATGAAGTTGCAAGTAAAAGTGGAGCCGAAATCATTCGTCTGTGGTCTTCTTATGAGGACTATGGACAAGATCTATCCTGTGGAAAGGATGAACTCACACGGGTGACAGAAACCTATCGTCGTATTCGAAATACCATGAGGTATTTACTCGGATCGATCTCAGATTTTAATCCGGCAAAAGATAAAGTTTCCTTGGATAAAATGACAGAGATTGACCTCTGGGCTTTAAATGAGCTTTATGAGCTGATAGAAAAAATTGAAAATGCCTATGATAATTATGATTTTTATAAGATTTATCATGCGTTAAATACTTTTTGTACGGTCACCCTTTCTTCAATATATTTGGATGTGTTAAAAGATCGACTTTATACTTGGAAAGAAAATGGAGTTCCCAGAAGATCTTCACAAACAGTTTTATTTTATGTATGTGAAAACTTAATGTCTTTAATGGCGCCTATTTTATCTTTTTTAGCGGAGGAAGCTTATTCTCATTATGCGTTTAAAAATACCGAGAGTATTTTTCTTAAAAATTTACCCGAAAAGAATTCTGAATGGAAAAATGAAGCCATTAAAGACAAATTCAAAAATCTGATAGAAGTGAGAATCGAAGTGCAGAAAGTTTTAGAGGGGCTTCGAGCTCAAAAAATTATTGGATCTTCTTTAGAAGCTAAAGTTAGCATCAAATCGGAAGGACCTTTGTTTGAGATTTTAAAAGATTTTTCTGGTTTGCGAGAATTTTTAATTGTTTCAGAGGTAATTTTAATGAAAGATACGTTTCAAGTATCTGCTTCAAAAGCAGATGGTGAGAAATGTGTTAGATGTTGGACTTATAGTACTCAAATTGGTCAAAACAACCAGTATCCTGGAATTTGTCCTAAATGCACAGAGGCTTTAATATGAAAAAAAAATACATACTACTATTACTTATTTCTTGCATTATCATTGTCTTAGATCAAGTCACCAAGATTTATATTCATTCTCGATTTCAGTTAAGCGAATCAGTTATTGTCATCAAAGATTTTTTTAATCTTACTTATGTAAGAAACTATGGTGCTGCTTTTGGTTTTCTAGCTGAGTCTCATCCTACCTTTAGAGAAATCTTTTTTCTTTCGATGCCTCCGATTGCCATCATTATTATCATGACTATTTTAAGATCAGTTAAAGACAATGATTTTTTACAGATTTCAGCTTTATCTTTAATTTGCGGAGGCGCCCTTGGCAATTATATCGATAGGTTAAAGTATAGGTATGTTATTGATTTTTTAGATTTCCATATTTTTAACAAATATTCTTACCCAGCTTTTAATATAGCTGATTCGGCTATTGTTTGCGGTGTTGGTATATTAATATTGGTGATGACCTTAGAGAAAAAGAAATCAAGCCCGCCTTCAGAAATTGAAATAGCGGGTTAGTATCGGTGCCGTAAAAATCTATTTTCCAAAGAAATAATGAAAAGAGGGTGTGGATTCTTTTTTATTTAATTCAGTAAAAAAGAGTGAAATAACTTCTGTTTTCTTCCCTGGCTTTACGTTAAATATTGTCAAATCTGAATTTTGAATAATTTGGTGTAGCCCTCTTCCGGCGCCGCCTTTACCTTCATTTAAAGTTCCAGCCTGACCATTATAACAACTATCTAAATAGTCAGTGATAATTTTTTTGGTTAAGCTTCCAAAAGGGTCTGTCACCGCAACAGCTAAATAGATTCCATCACAGGCGTAGGAAAGCTGAGACTGTTGATGACTATCTAAAACGACCTCTACCTTGCGTGATAAGTGATTGAATAGAGATTTGCCATTTTTATCTGCAGGAGCATCATATATGGCATTCATAAGAAGCTCTTCGGTAACTAAAAATAATTTTTCTAGAATGGTAGTGCGAATACCTAAATGCTTAAAATATTCTGTCATCTCATTTTTTAGGTTGAGCCGTTCGGAACTTGTTGCAATCTTCTTAGATTGAATGTCAACACCCCAAGATAAATATTTTTCAATCCCAAAAATATCATCATTCAATAATTTACTCAGAGTTGTTAAAAGAGTTTTAATTGTCAATTGCTTATCTTCAGGGTCCCTCGTAATCACATTGTCAATCTGTGATAAACTTTTAAGTGTAGGTATATTGTCTTCTACTTTTTTTGAAAGTATTAAAACTAACTTAGAGCGATTCTTTAATTTTTCCAGGTCGCTGATTATGTCCTTGCAGCTTTCGTCAAAAATGATGGCATCATACTTGTTCATTTTGATAAGATTCTTGGCGGTCTCAAGATCAGAAGTGACATCCATCTTAACACCAGAGCTGCCCACGGCCATTTTTGCAAGGACCAGTTGCTTTCGGTCTTGATCTACTAATAATACATTTTTCCCAGTGGTCTTCTCCAGATTTGCCTGCGCCTGAAAAAGCTCTCGGTTGGCAACCTCAAATAATCTGGCTTTTTCGTTTGTTTTCATCAACCTATCGGCTAAAACCGTCGAATAGACGCGATAAAGAAGGGCATTGAATTTTTCAAAATCTTTTTGAGGAACATGATTAAAATAGTGAGAATCGATGACGAAACAGCTAATATTATTCTTAGCACGGATGGAGGAAGTTACAGGAATTTTTAAAACAACACTCATCTCTCCCATAACATCTCCGGGAGTCTGTAAAATGGCGACGACCTCATTGGCAAGAATGATTTCAGCAGCTCCGCTCCTTAAAAAGTAGAGTTTTGAGTTGATCTCGCCTTCGCGAAGTATGTAGTTCCCAGCTTGAAAGTTTTCTTCCATTGTCATTGTTGAAATTTGCAGCAACATTTCGTCATTAAATGAGGAAAAAAAAGAGAAACCTCTTAACTCTTTTGAAATATCAACAGGATGCAATTTCATAATATTAATTATGTATTCAATAAGCCTCATTGATCGAGCTCTTTTCCAAAAATCATGAAAATGAAGGCAAAAGTCTAGTTCAGATATTAATTTATCGAAAAACATGATTAGTTATAAGCATGTATCCTTATTTAAATTTGGGCCTAGTGAAGCTGCAATCATATTTTTTGATTCTTGTGATCTTAATAACCGTAACGCTTTTTTGGGTTTTTAAAAAAAGTATTAAAAGCAATTTACCTAGGAACTTTGTCCTAGATCTAACCTTTATCCTGATCATTTCTGGATTTTTATCTGCAAGACTTTTTCATATTTTATTTGAGAATAGACAATTTTATTTTTCTAGACCCGTTGAAATGTTTCAATTTTGGAATGGTGGATTTGTATTTCTTGGTGGATTTATAGGAGCTCTCATTTCAGGAATTTTGTATACTTTGTTATGTAAAAAGAAGGAACTTCTACCTCGACTTCTAGATTTCTATTCTCCTATTTTAGCGTTCAACTATTCCATAGGAAGAATTGGGTGTTTTTTGGCTGGTTGTTGCTATGGGAAAACATGTCCCTTTCCTTGGGCGGTTGATGGAAGGCATCCAACCCAGCTATATGCCTTTTTTTGGGATTTTATTTTATTTATTATATTGATCAAGATTGAAAATAATATGATGAAGCCTGAAAAGAAATTCGCAGGCCTGCTCTTTTGTGTCTGGCTTTTGGGACATGGTCTAGGAAGATTTATTTTGGAATTTTACCGGGATGATTTTAGAGGTCCTATTTATATACTTTCAATTTCAGGGTGGTTAAGTTTAGGAATCATCATTTCCTCATTGAGTTTGTATCTCTTTCTTAAAAGAAGAATCCGCCATTATCAGCCATTACGAGATATCAAACTCAAATAGCGGATAATCAATATAAATTGACAATTATCCGCCATTTGAGTTAAACTGACTCAAATGGCGGATAAAGAGGCGAAATGGATTCTCAGATTGTTGGTCGAAAAAAAGAATTAAATATTTTAAGGGATTTATTAATTACTGAAAAAGCAAAAATTGTTTGTGTTTATGGGCGTCGACGAATTGGAAAAAGTTTTTTAATTGAGAACGCTTTTAAAGGTGAAAATTTTCTGAAATTCGAAGGATTAGAACGCGAACAAACTGATATTCAAATTCGACAGTTCACCAAAGATTTAGCAAATCAAACAGGTGATGTTCTCTTGGGAAAAGTTAAAAATATAGAATGGGTTGATATTTTTGATAAATTGACAGAAGTCTTAAAGAATAGAAAAAAGAAGACAGTAATCCTGATAGATGAGTTCCAGTGGTTAGCAGCACAGAAAACTATTCTTGTTTCTTTATTTAAAAAATATTGGGACCAAGAGTGGTCAAAGTGTAAAGTTATTTTTGTTTTATGTGGTTCCATCTCGTCGTACATGGTTAAAAAAGTAATTAAATCTAAAGCGTTATACGGACGAATTGATTTGGAAATAAATTTGGGTCCACTAAGTTTAAAGGAGTGTGCGCTTTTTTTGCCAAAAAGAAGTAAAGAAGAAATCCTAAAGTATTATTTAACTTTTGGTGGGGTGCCCAAATATTGGACTTTAATTGCAGCCAATAAATCCTATGAACAGAATATGGAAAAGATTTTTTTGCAAAAGGAAGGGTACCTGTTTAATGATTATGAAAAAATATTTTATAGTCAATTCAAAGAGCCTAAAATTTATGAGGCCATAGTTGCAATTTTGGTGGCTCGACCTTTAACATTAGAAGAAATTGCTAAAAAATTGAATAAAAAATCAAGTGGAAGCTTAAAATCATATCTAGATAATCTTTCCTTAGCTGGATTTTTGATGAGTTATAGTCCTTTCGATAAATCAGAAACTTCAAAGTTAAAGAAATATAAAATTTCAGATGAGTATGTGAGGTACTATTTTAAATTTATAAAGGAAAACCAAAGAATTATTAAAAATAACCAAATAAATAAACCTCTTTTTCAAAGAATCATTCAATCGAAGTGGGAAGTTTGGTCAGGATTTGCATTTGAAAATTTTTGTTTAAAAAACGCTATGTATTTAGCAAGTAAATTGGAATTTGATGAATATGTTGAATCTTTTGGACCTTATTTTAATAGGGCCAAAGAGTTAGATAATAAGGGTACAGGTTTTCAAATTGATTTATTGTTTAAAAGATCAGACAAGGTGATTACTTTATGCGAAGTAAAGTACATGCAAAAACCCATCACAGCAAAAGTAATATCTTCTGTTGAGGAGAAATCAAATCGGTTACAAATACCAAGGGGATATGTCCTTGAAAAAGTTTTACTAACGGTTTGTGGAGCGGATGAAGGGTTAATTCAATCTAAATACTTTAATCATATTTTGAAAATAGATGATCTTTTTGTGTAAATAGAGATAGGACAGGTATGTTATCTAATTTAAAGAAAATACTACTTTTATTAATTTTAAATCAATTTGTTTATGGGAACGAAGCCACACGTACGGTAATGGTTCAACTATTTCAATGGCCATGGAAAGAAATCGCTCGTGAATGTGAACTTTATTTAGGACCAGTGGGATTTGCAGCTGTTCAGATTTCACCACCAAATGAGACGCTCATGATTGAGAATCATCCCTGGTGGGAAAGCTATCAACCAGCAAGTTATAAAATTCATAATCGATTAGGTACTGAGCTAGAATTTCAAGATATGATAAATCGCTGTAGACGAGTTGGTGTGCAAATCTATGCGGATGTCGTACTTAATCACATGACAGGCGCAGATTCAGGAAAAGGCACTGCTGGATCTGAAGTGAGTCATTATGAATATCCTGGAATTTATAATAACAACGATTTTCATCATTGTGGTCGGAATGGCAATGATGATTTAGTGAATTACAAGGATCTTTATGAGGTCCAAAACTGTGAACTTGTTAATCTTGCCGATTTAAATTCATCAAGTCTAAAGGTTCAACAAACACAAGTACAGTACTTGAATCGACTTGTTTCCATGGGAGTCCGTGGTTTTCGTGTGGATGCAGCTAAGCATATCTCGGTGAGGGATTTGGATAATTTGTTATCTAAAGTTCAATTTTCCCCATACATTATATTTGAATTAATTCTTGGCGAGGAGGGGCTTCATTATAAAGATTATAGTTATTTAGGTGATGTGAATGTATTTGAAGTTCCATTTTTAATTGGTCAAGCCTTTCAAAAAAAAATGTTAAGTTCTCTTTTTAAGATCATGCCTAATAACATGCTACCGTCCTCAGAGTCAGCCGTCGTATTTATTGAAAACCATGATTTGCAAAGAATCGACTCACCTCTTATCTTGTCTTTACAAAAAAATCCGGAGCTTTACAGCTTGGCGCAAGTTTTTCTTCTGGCATGGCCCTATGGTTACCCTCAGCTTTTTTCTGGTTATAAATTTTTAAATTTTAACGAAGGTCCACCTTTAGAAAGCTCAGGATATGTAAAAAGAATATTGTCTCCTAATGGAAACTTCTGTGAGGCCCCTTGGCTTTGTGAACATCGATTGCCAGAAATACGTAAGATGGTTGAATTCAGAAATCAGACCAATTCTTACTTTGCAGCCAGTAATCTCTGGAGTGATTCTTCAGAGCGAATTGCTTTTGGCAGAGGGCCCTACGGAATGGTTCTTATTAATGGCTCGAATTCCCTATGGCAAGTTCGAATACCTACAAAGATGGAAATGGGAAGCTATTGCAATATTTTAGATCCAGGATATGAGCCTTTAAGAGCCAGATGTTTAAATCCTTCAGTACGGGTGTCAGGGGATAGGATGTTAGAAACTGAGGTAAAACCATTGCAAGCGGTTGTTATTCAAAAAGGAATGAAGTTGTTAAGATAAAGGTCTATCTAGAAAAATCTGAGCATTTATTTTTAGATGGACTCTATTTAAAACCTACTTGAATTTTCTGAATTTTTGCTCACTTGGTAATTGAGAATTTACTTCTTGAGTCTGTGAAATATCAGAAGTTGTTTTTATTTTAAAGCGCTTATGCAGTCGAGCGTAGGCAACCACTCTTCGAATAAAACTATGGCCTAATTCCGTAAACTCGTGATTTTTATTCAATTCGTTTGGAAGTTCTGGATGGAATTGAACGCTTATGGATTTATGGTTATTTGAAACTAAAGCCTCAATGACATTATGTTCTTTATCTAGAGCCGCACAGAAACTATCTTTATTTTCACTGAATTTGACGGCCTGATGATGATAGCTATTAACATTTACACAAAATGTAGAATTATTCTTATATCCAAAAAGCCTAGATAAGAGCGAGGGGTTAATCTGAACAGAGTGGTAAATGTATTCAGGATTCTCATTAGAGGATTTTCGATGTTTTGCCAGGCATTCAGAATTAATTTCGCCGAGATCTTGGATCAATTCGAAGCCATCTATGATAGCGGAAAGTTGATGGCCTCTACAAATTCCGAGAAAAACTCCTGTAGAATATTTTTTATAATATTTAACTAAGTTGAATTCAGAAAGATCTCTTTCAAAGTTAACATTTTGTGCGAACAAATTCTTTTGATTGTAAAGCGAAGGATGGATGTCATCTCCACCAAGAGATATGAGTAAATCAAAATATTCTGCAACAAATCTTTGATAGGTTACAGAATCCTCTAAGGAAAGTGTCCAATCAAATCCCATGGGAATGATGAAAACTTGGCAATTAGATTTATTCAGCAAATTATAGTCTCTGACAATGCGATCACCTAAAGTCATGTCCTCCACAGAATTTGCTATAATTCCAATTTTAACTTTACCAGCGTCAGACTTTAAAGATCGAAAGTGAATATCCGTAACTGAAATTTTAAACCGGCGAAAATAATAAAAATTTTCCTCGAAAGAATTTTTTAAAAATAAAAAAGGAATCGACGATTCTTGAAAATAGCCCAATTTAAATTTTTCTTCAAAAATGTAATTCACCTTCATCTTATCGGAAAATATAAAAGATTTCTTCATATTGCGATTCTCATATTTACTTAATTATATATTTACATATTTAACTATTCTGCTCTGCAAAAGTTAGACCCCCATAAACGCGATCTTTCACAAAAACTCGAGTTTAAAATGTAAAAATTAAATGATGGAATTTAAAATCACAGTTTAGTGTCATTTTATTAGACAGCATAGGTTAAGGGTTGGCCAAGCTTTCAATCTATCGTTAAAATATTTGTTCGAGTTCGAGATGCAAAATAAATTTCTGGAAGAGTTAGATATAATACTTCCAATATTAAACCTTCCTTAATTTTAAATGTTAAATCAGATAAACCATTTACAATTTCAATTAGATCATAAAGATTCATTTTTAATCCAGTATCATTAATAAATTTTGAAGCCAGTTCTATTCTTGTCCCGGACGAAAGATTTCCCCATCTATTTATATTAAGAGGACTTCCAAGTTTAAAAAGAATATCAAACATTTTTCTGGCAATCTGATGTCGGGATAACTTGTCAATTTCCGAAAACACGTAAGCCGAAGTAGAAACAATGTTTAAATCCGTTTTCTGAGTCTTAATAGCTTCAATATTATTTGGATTCAGCTGGTTCCTCATCTGCGTTTCGCTTTTATGAGCACTTAATTCAATGGATTTTAAAAAGAGTGCTTCATGGATGGGACTTAGTAAGAAACCAATATTCACTAGTTTTTGAATCGCACTCTTAACTGGCTCGAAATCTTCGCTTTTACCACTAACTTCATTTACTATTCCAAGTGAGAATCTCTCTAAGAAGGACGCAGTTAAGTTAAAGTGCAATTCTCTGGTAATTCCAAAAGGTTTGGAAGTATTGGAAGGAATGGGGGAAAGGGCGCTTAGGTTACTTTCAAGATGGTGATCTTGATACATTTGATAACATAAGGGGTTTGAATGTAGAGGGTGAATATCAATGATAAAGGTCATCAATAATAAAATTCTGATAGTATTTCCTTGAATCCACAGTGACCAACTATTTTTCATTTAAAACTCCTGTGTAGGGACTTGCGGTTATCGAGCTTGCGAATGTTCTGCCATAACCGAGGTAAGTTAAAATGATTTGGATAGGAATTTTTTTGAAATTGGCAGCAATGAGTGTCACTCGTATACTTTGATGACAATCTGGTGATATACAATATTTTAAAGTCAGGAGTGATTCTTTGAACAATAACCCAAACAACAGTGAAAAGCTTGAGAGGTTAACCGGTATTGTTGAGAGGATTACGTTTCACAATGTTGAAAATGGTTGGACGGTTCTCAAGGTGTCTCCTTTTCGGGATCCTGGAAAATTGATTGCAGTGGTGATTCATCAAGCCAAGGTTTTTGCGGGGGCGACGATGGAGTTTCATGGTTCTTATTCCTATCATCCAAAACATGGAGAGCAGTTCAAGGCCATTCACGCTATTGAAAAAAAACCAGCTACTGCCGCAGCTCTAGAAAAATATTTGGGTTCGGGATTAATTAAAGGTGTGGGGCCTGCGATTGCCAGACGGATTATCAATCACTTTAAGGAGCGAACTTTGGAAGTGTTTGAAGGGAAAATGGCTGAGCTTTTAGGGGTTCCAGGTATAGCCGAAAAAAAATTGGAGCAAATCAGAGTTTCATGGGATGAGCATAAGGCCATTCGGGACGTGATGCTTTTTTTACAGAATTATGGAATCAGTACCTTATTTGCTACCAAAATTTATAAGACCTATGGAAATAAAGCGATTCAAATTGTTTCTGAAAATCCCTATCGTTTGGCAAACGATGTGTACGGTATTGGTTTTTTTTCAGCCGATAGGATTGCCTTGGCAATGGGTTTTGAAAAAAAAGGGAGACCTCGGATTGAAGCTGGAGTGAAGCATGTATTATCTTCAAGTAGGGACGAGGGGCATTGTTTTTTAACTCAAGAACAAATATTAGAAAAAACTCCCGAGTTGTTACGCGAAGATCTTTCTGAAGATATCATCTTAGATATTTTAATTAATTTATTGAAATCGGATCAAATTAAATCCAGAAAATTAAATAATTTAAAGATTTGTTATTACTCTAAAACTCTTTATTTCGATGAATTAACGACAACTAAAAAACTAACTGAATTATTAAGAACGAAAATTCAAGTTGATAAGGATCGAGTTCAAACCTGGGTATCAAAGTATTGCCAGAAATTTGAAATTCTATTGAGCGATCAGCAAAGCCAAGCTGTTTGTGGTATTGCTGAAAAATCGTTTTCGATTTTGACTGGTGGTCCTGGTTGTGGAAAAACAACAACAACCAAAGTGCTAGCGCAGTTATTAAATTCCATGAAAAAAAGAATTCTGCTGGCAGCTCCAACGGGTCGGGCAGCCCAACGTATGACGGAAGTTATTGGGATGGAGGCCAAAACGATTCATCGACTTTTAGAGTGGACCCCTGATGTGGGAGGTTTTAAGAAAAATGAAAAAGAGCCCTTGGTTTGTGATTTTTTAATTGTGGACGAAGTGTCGATGCTGGATATCAGTTTGTCGGCCTCCTTATTCAAAGCAATACCCTTTGGGGCTCAAGTTTTATTTATTGGTGACCCAGATCAATTACCAGCAGTTGGTGCGGGAAATGTCTTATCTGATTTACTCAAAACGGAAGGGGTTCCCAGATTTAAACTCACACAGGTTTTTAGACAAGCTCAAGCCTCGTCGATTATTCGTTTCGCCCATGAAATCAATATGGGATCGGTTCCAAAAATATTATCTCCATTAACTCATCCCTCTGGGTTTAAGGAGGGAAATGATTGTTTATTTCTAGATGCGGACGAGGCCACGAAAGATCAAATTCAATTTATTCAAAAGGCCAAATATTTAATGGAGGCTGCAAGAAATAAGGAAGGCGGCGTTTTGCTGAGGCAGGGCGAGTCTTGGATCGGACGTGTGCAAAGCTCCTTATCCGGAGTCGAGGTTGATAAGCTCTATCGGCCAGAACAAGTAGATGTTGAATCCATTAAAGCGCCAGTGTTGGTGATACCTGAAAAATATAAACATGTGAATTTGGAAAAACTGGCCCAGGCAAAGTCTGGGAGTGAAGAGCTTGCTTCTGTTCTTAAAAATATTCATCCATGGTCCTCCCTTCACTATGGAATGAATGCCGTCGATTCTCTGCTGAGATTGTATCATAAAACAATACCTGAGTGGTTGGGACCAAAGGTGGAAATACAAGTTCTGACTCCCCAGGTTCGTGGAAGCATGGGAACTATGAATCTGAATTCCTGCCTGCAAGATCTGTGTAATCCACAGAGTCCACAGAAAAAACAATTAAAGTTTGGTGAGAAAATTTTAAGGCTCGGAGATCGAGTCATTCAGACAAGAAACAATTATAATTTAGGTATTTTTAACGGGGATATTGGCAAAATTTCTGAAATAGATTTAGAGGAGCTTTCTTGTGAAGTTGTTTTTCAGGGAGCCGATGAGCGAAGAGTGATTTTCCAAAGAGAAGATCTTTCTGAACTTGTACTCGCCTATGCGATAACTATTCATAAAAGTCAGGGAAGTGAATTTCAAGCTGTGATTATTCCAGTGCTAGGGCAGCATTTTAATATGTTATTTAGAAATTTAATTTACACAGGAATGACCAGGGCCAAAAAATTGGCCATTTTTGTCGGGAGTCGAAAAGCTTTAACCCTGGCTATTGGTCAAATTGATAATAGGGAAAGGCAAACAGCCTTGACTGAATTATTATCTCAACTTTTTTGAACTAAGTACCGATTCCTATTCTGATGAATCATGTGCAATTAAAAAATTTAAAAAGGTTTTCAGTTAGTTTTGTCCTGATTTCTTTTTGTTTGGTGGCTTGGGAGAATCAGCCATTTTTAAAAATGACCTCAATGAATTTTGAACGGGCGACATTGGATTATCGGTATAAGAATTTTATGCCCCAAAGAATGCCATCAAAGGACATCGTATTTGTTGATATTGACGATCAATCATTAAATTCACTCAATGATAGGTTAGGTCGTTGGCCTTGGAGTCGTGAAGTTACGAGCAATGCCATAGAATATATTGAACAAGGAAATCCAAAAATTATATTAATGGATATTTTATACTCAGAAAACGATAAGAAAAATCCTGAAAAGGATGATTTTTTAGCTAAGACTATTTCCAATTATAAAAATGTTTCATTTGCTCTCAGTTTCGAGAATTTTGAGGGCAATAAGGCGGATCGATTGCCCGCCAGTCAAGTGCCATTTTCAATTGATATAAAGAATTATCAACCGAAGTCCAATAATTATTTTTTGTCCTATACGAAACCATTTAGTCCTTTATGGGAAAGCCTTTCCCATGTTCATGTAGTCAATACAACAAAAGATTCAGATGGCCTATTTCGATTTGCTCCATTGTTTTTTGAGTACAATTCAGAAGTGTTCCCTTCATTGACTTTCAAAGCGGTATCTCAATTTGTAAACAACCCAACATACCTCATTGAAGATCATCGGCTATTGTTGTTTGAAAATGACGTGATAAAATATAGAATTCCTTTGGATGATAATTTTAATCTTAAATTGCATTTTTATCCTCATAAAAATTTATTTAAAACTATAAAATTCGATAAGATCTATCAAGACTCTTTAAGCGTGCTTCAGGGTGAGATTTCTGATCCTGAAGCCCATTTAAAAAAACTCAAAGAAGACTTTGAGAACAAAATTGTCCTTATCGGTGGCAGCGCTACGGGACTTCAGGATTTGAAGGTTACGAATATCGATAAAGATTTTCCGGGAGTATTATTACACGGGACGGCGATTTCAAATATTCTAAATAACAATTATTTAAAAACTATTCCGGTTTATTCTAAATATTTAATTGCCCTCTTATTTATGATTGTCATTTATCTTAGTTTTATCTTCCTAAACAATGTGATCGTAAAAAATATTTTTCCACTTTTGTTCATGGGTGGGTATATCTATTTTTCTTTAATCCTTTTCCAAAATAACGAGATAGATCTCCCCATAGCAACGCCTTTGATTTTTGGTTTCCTAAGTTATGGAGATGGGATACTTTATCTGACTTTAGTTGAGGCCAAGCAGAAGAAAAAAATCATGGGGACACTCTCAAAATACTTATCACCTCAGGTCACCTCACAATTAATTGAAAAAGGGATAGATCCAACGGCAGAGGTAGGGCACAAACAGGAGCTGACCATTTTGTTTTCAGATATCAGAGGATTTACAACCCTTTCAGAGACCATTAAACCTGAACAAGTTGTCGAAATGTTAAATTTCTATTTAGCTAGAATGACAGACGTCGTATTCAACAATCAAGGTACCTTGGACAAGTTTATAGGGGATGCTGTGATGGCATTTTGGGGGGCCCCGGTCGACGACAGCAAACATGCTCTCAATGCAGTCATCTCGGCCCTGAGCATGAAGTTCAAACTAAAAGAAATAAACAAACATTTCTTATCAAAGTATAATATGGAATTTAAAATTGGAATTGGTGTCAATACAGGAAATGTCATTGTCGGAAACATTGGTAGCAATAAAAGACTCGATTACACCGTTATCGGTGATAATGTAAATTTAGCCTCTCGACTAGAGGGTTTGACCAAGAATTATGGCATAGAGATTTTGATTGGTGAAGCGACATTTAGTTCGATTAAAGACTCCATATTTTGTCGGCCTATTGATTGGGTTTTGGTAAAAGGAAAAAAAGAAGCCACAAGCATTTATGAACCGATTGTATTAAAATCAAAGATGACCGAAAAAGATCAAGAATTATATGACACCTATTCCAAAGGTCTAGGTTTTTATAGAAGTGCCAAGTTTCATGAGGCCAAAATATGTTTTGAAGAGTTAATTCAAAAATTTCAAGATCCACCATCTAGGGTGATGCTAGATAGATGTTGCCATTTGATTGAAAATCCTCCGAGTCACTGGACTGGAGTGTATACGTTTTCTTCTAAATAAGGGCTAAGAAGAGTAGATATTTCTAGACGGGTTTTTTAACTAATTTCTATTCTGTTTCAAAAAAATAAATTATCCTAGGCCTATCCATTGGATTGAAGAGGAATTAGAATGAAATTGGTTTTTGGATTGTTTTTTATTATAAGCATTGTTGTTGAAGTCTGTTTCGCGAAAGAAGTGGTTTTTATCACCGTTCTTAAAGGAAAAATTTTAAAAGAAAATAACTCGCAAAGCGAAGCTTTGGAAGAGCTGGCCAGAGGAGATTCCATGGAGATTATCAAAATGGAAGGTGCTTGGTATCACGTTAACTATAAGGGAAAAACGGGTTGGATTGCCAAACTTTTCACTTCTAAATCGCCGCCGTTAAAAAATTCAGATATTAACAATTTAAAAAAAATAGATTCAGATAAAGTGGGCAGAGTTCGTTTAAATTACGAAAATAAAGGCGCTGCCAGGGGTTTAACAGACGCAACAACTAAATTGAGTCGAAATGGGTATGAAGACAACCAAAAATTATTTGAAGGAATTCAGTCCATAGAAAACCAAAATTTCAGCAAAGATGATATTCTTAATTTTCAAAATGAGGGAAAATTAAAACAATGAAGAAATTCACATTACTTTTAATTCTTGGCTTTCTGTCGATAGTCTTAATGGATTGTCAGTCAAATACAAAAAATCAAAGCGGTTCAGCTGCTAAACGGAAAACCTTGTCCAACCCGATGGAGGACAAATCTTTAAAAAACCAAATAGAGCAGGAACTTCAAGAAGAGCAACTACTTGGGAAGCTCTTATTAGAAAATTTCATCAAAGACTATGGAAATTTTAATTCAGACAAACCCTTAAACAAATACATTCAATTGTCTGGAAATAATATCTCTTATCAGTTTGGTAGAAGTGAAATCGTTTTTAAGTTCGGGATTTTGAATACGATGGAAGTGAATGCCTATTCCTTACCCGGAGGGTACGTGCTCTTAACAAGGGGTCTGTTAGAAAAAATTAAAAATGAAAGTGAATTAGCTGCGGTTATGGGACATGAAGTCGCCCATATCAACCAAAAGCATATTTTTAAAACAGTTCGAAAAGACAGGCAAATTGGTTTTGCTGAAACATTGACTTCCATTTTGTCCATGGGAAAGGCGAGCCTGAGCAGCGCGATGTCTCAAGCCATTGGTGAAAGTGTTCAGCTGTTAACAAAAACGGGGTTAAACAGAGAACAAGAGTTTGAAGCGGACGAGTATGGTGTGTCGTTTGCCAGTCAAGCTGGATATGATCCACGTGATTACATTAATCTTTTAAATAGACTTAAAACTAAATCCGATACGACCAACTTAAAAAATACACACCCACCTTTTGACATGAGAGTCTCAAAAATTGAAGCGATGATAAAGTCAAATTCGATTTCGACTGAATTGAGATGGGATAAAAGCTCGCTTGATGAACGATTTTCTTTGAATTTCAAAAATTTAACTAAAATGGAATAGGTTGATGATAAAAAAAAATATTAATTTAAAATTAATCGTAAATTTAAAAATAAAACTGATCCTATTTTCTGTGCTTTATCAATTTTGTTGCGTCGCTGATGACTTTCACTACAAAGATGTCATTATTGGTGAGCGTGCGTCTGGTTTAGGGGGATCCTACATAGCTATTTCTGACGATCCCAGTGGCCTATGGTATAATCCAGCAGGAATTATATTTAGTTTTGAAAACTATTTTAGTTTATCAGCAAATGCTTATAATGAAACAAGTGAAGTGTATAAAAATGTTTTTAAAAATGGAAACTACTCTTATAAATCAAAAGGTTTGATTCCTAATTTCTTTGGATTTACGCAAACTTTTAAAGATTATAAGTGGGGTTTTGCTGTCATTGTGCCAAAGTCCGATCTTATTGATCAAGATGATGAAGTGGGGGATATATCTTCAATTGCTGGTGCCGCCAAATCTTTACAAAGAAAATTTTTTAGACAGAATAATATGACGGGAATCGGTTTCGGAGGTGCCACCAAAATCAAAGAGGGATTGACGGTGGGAATCTCTTTATTTGGAATGTTTCGCGATGAAAAAATGATAGATAATCAATTGATAGAGTTTAATGCAGATGGATCAAGTAAGGAAAAATTTTTGATACTGAATACCTCTTTAAATAGAAAAACTTTTTCAATTTATCCAAAATTAGGAATGCAGTACATGGCAACTAAGGAATTATCATTGGGGATAACTCTGTCAAAAATTCAACATCTTTCAGGCGAAACTAAAACTCGCACCTATAAAAACAGTACCATTGCAGATGGGAGTGCGAGTTCAGGTCTACCAAAGGATTTTCAATATAATTTGAGTGCCGATTTGGTTAAAGGGAACCAAACCGTAAAGTCTTTTGAGTTGTCACCCTTAGAAGTAGCCTTAGGGGCCGCCTACTTTCCCTCAAAACAGTTAATGCTCACTGCTGATCTAAATTATTATTCAGGCGATACTGAGTTCAAAGACTTTAAGACAGTGGATACTTTTAATTTAGCGATGGGGACTGAATATTTTCTTTCAGATAAAAAGGCGATACGTCTTGGATTATATACAAATAATGCTAATACCAAACAACTTAGCTCAGATGCCGCCAATCAACCGCCTCATGTGGATATGTTTGGGGTGACAGCAAGCATGACGATTTTTTCTGCTGGTTCAGCCTTGTCCTTTGGAGCCCTTTACTCAAATGGAAAAGGAAAGGGGCAGGCTGTAGGTGATGTGACAGTTCAGCAAGACATAGAAAGAACCTCGATGACAGCTTATTTAACGGGTAGCTATCAAATGTAGTCCTAGAGCGGATTGCAGGCGATTGCGACACCGGCGGTCAGGAAAATGGTTATTTACAAATTTTAAAACTATGGGAATACTTACTAAATATGAATAATGTTCCTATCTTTGGTTTTTCAGATCCAATTAGTAGTTGGTCTCATTTTTTTACCGCGCTGATGGCGCTCACAGGCAGTTATTTTCTAATGGTCAAAGGGAGAGGGAATTCTTGGCGAGTGTTATCCCTAGGGGTCTATGCTTTTTCCCTCATTTTTTTATTTTCAATGAGTGGAGTTTTTCACTTGTTACCAAGAGAAGGTCTCTCGAGAGCGGTTATGCAAAGGTTAGATCATGCGGGTATATGGATATTAATCGCTGGAACCTTCACGCCTTTGCATGCCATCTTATTTCGTGGAAAGTGGCGATGGCTTATTTTGTTGTGTATCTGGACGATTGCCATTACCGGTTTGGTTTTGGAAATAGTTTTCTTTAAAGATTTTCCAGAATGGCTAGCGCTTTCGTTTTTTTTAGGAATGGGTTGGATTGGAAAACTAAGTGATTATAAATTCAGAAAAAGTTATCCGCAGCATAGTCCTCGATTGATTATTTTTGGCGGATTAAGCTATTCCATTGGTGCCATCATTGATTTTACTCGTTGGCCCATATTGTGGTATCAATACATTGGACCCCATGAAGTGTTTCATTTCTTTGTAACCTTAGGGGCTTTTTGCCACTGGCTTTTTATCTATAAATGGTGTGACCATCCCATATCGGATAAATTTATATGCGATGTGAAAATATATTCTGAAAATGATTTTGTCTTAAATGCTTTAAATGATCGTTTGTATTTATCTGCAAAATCTTTAAATGAGATTAAGGAGAAAGCCTTAGCTCAAATCCAAAAACGTTATCATCAAAAACCAACCTACGAAGTATTTTTTAGATATTTTCATGAAGAAAAAACTTCTTCGGATAAATTTTAAAGAAAGAGTTAGTTATGAAAAGCTCAGATGTCAGAAGTTCATTTGTAAATTATTTTAAAAGACAAGGACATGTCCATTTGCCAAGCTCATCATTAATTCCAGAGAATGATGCCACATTGCTTTTTGCCAATGCAGGAATGAATCAATTTAAGAATTTATTCTTAGGATTAGAAAAAAAGGATTATCGACGGGCGGTGACCTCTCAAAAATGTGTGAGGGCCGGAGGAAAACATAATGACCTGGAAAATGTTGGTTTTACAGCTCGCCATCATACTTTTTTTGAGATGTTGGGAAATTTTTCCTTTGGCGACTACTTCAAAAAAGAAGCCATTCATTTTGCGTGGGAATACCTAACAAAAGATTTAGGATTGGATAAAAATAAACTTTTTGTAACTGTTTTTCAAAATGACGATGAAGCTGCAGATATTTGGCATCATCAAGAGGGTGTTCCTAAGGACAGAATTTTTAGATTTGGCGAGAAAGATAATTTTTGGAGAATGGGCGATACCGGCCCCTGTGGGCCCTGCTCGGAAATATTTTTTGATCGTGGTGAAGAGTTTGGAAAAATAAAAGATCCTTTCAAATCCATCGAAAGTGGTGAAGACCGAATTATCGAAATTTGGAATTTAGTTTTCATGCAATTCTTTGAAAAGTCCCCAGGAGTGATGGAACCTCTACCGAAACCCTCTGTGGACACAGGAGCAGGATTAGAACGCGTTGTATCTGTCGTACAAGGACAGTGGAATAATTTTGATACCGATATTTTTCAACCGATGATTCAGTCTGCTTGTCGTGTCAGCGGGATGGACTATGTGACTGATGTTAAGATTCTTGAATCCCATAAAGATATTTTAGAAAAGACTTCGGCCCTCCGAGTTCTTGCAGATCATTGCCGTTCCACCGGGTTTCTGATTGCCGACGGAGCTTTGCCTTCAAACGAAGGACGAGGCTACGTTTTACGCAGGATCATTCGTCGGGCCATTCGTTATGGCAGAAAACTATCTGACAAATCATTACTCTATCCCATGGTGGAAGCTTTGATCACATCGATGTCAGAGGCTTACCCAGAATTAGCACAAAGAAAAATTCACATTTTGAATACGGTTAAAGATGAAGAAACCAGATTTTTACAAACATTGGATGTGGGTTCTGAAATTTTAGAAAACGAAATTAAAAATTTGAAACAACATGGGAAAAAGAAGCTTTCTGGGGACGTTCTTTTTAAACTCTATGATACCTATGGCTTTCCTGTTGATTTGAGTCGTCTTATTGCTGAAGAAAAAGGAATCCTTTCTGATGAAGCAGAATTTGAAAAGCTTGCTATCGAAGCGAAGTCCAAAGCCAGAGCCTCATGGAAAGGCAAGTCCATGGATGCAGATCAGGCTCATTTAATCAAATTGACTTCGGAGTGTTTAAATAAAAATAAAGCGACGGTGTTTGTTGGCTATTCTCAACTAAATATTGAATCGCAAATTATGATTATGTCTGATGGACATCATCAGGTGGATAAATTGATGGCAGGACAGAGTGGTTTTGTTGTTCTGGATAAAACCTCATTTTATGCCGAAAGTGGGGGGCAATCTGGTGACAAGGGTTTCATCGCAGCCACGGGATTAGGATCAGGCATAGCAGGTTTAACTTCTGACTTTAAAACGAGAGTGGAAAATACGGTAAAACTAAATGATATTTTTATGCACTCAATTGAAGTGTTAGAGGGTGATCTTCAAGTCGGAGCGAAAGTCATAGCTGAAGTAGATAAACAATCTAGAAATCAAACAGCCGCCAATCATTCAGCGACTCACTTACTACATGCAGCCCTTAGAAAGGTACTTGGAGAGCAAGTTACCCAAGCGGGCTCTTTAGTGGATGATCAAAAATTAAGATTTGATTTTACTTACAATAAACCACTGACTTTTGCAGAAATTGAAAAAGTTGAAAATCTCGTTAACTCTGCAATTTCATCCTCACTTGAAGTTGGCACTCATTTGATGAGTTACCCTCAAGCTTTGGAATTTGGCGCGATGGCCTTATTTGGTGAAAAATATAGCGAGCAGGTAAGAGTGCTCAAAATGGGAGATTTTTCCTGTGAACTATGCGGTGGGACTCATGTAAAAAACACTTCAGAAATCAGGGTTTTTAAAATTGTTTCTGAAACGGGTGTCAGCAGTGGGGTCCGAAGAGTCGAAGCCTTATCTGGAGATATGGGCGTCAAGTACCTATTTAAAAGCCTCAATGAAAATCAAAAATCTAAACAGGACGCATCTATTCATGAAAATTGGGAAACCTTTTTAAGTAAATCCACATTTGAATTACCTCTGTGGATTGAAGCAAGGAAAAATGAAATTAAAGAATTAGATCGTGAAATAAGGAAGCTTAAGTTAAATCAAGTAGATGTCGATCAGGTTGTATCTTCGAAGTTTCAAACCCAAGGCGCTGTTGCCTGTGTGGTTGCCAAAGTAGAAACAGATGACCGCGAGGCCATCGCTGAAATTGTCGATAGAATAAAAAACAAACTACAACAAGGAATCGTCGTGGTTCTAGGCGCTGGAACTGTTGCCTCACAACAACAGTTCCCTTTGGTTGTAGGTGTAAGTAAAGATTTAATTTCGAAAATAAAAGCCGGAGATATCGTCAAAAAGCTCTGTCAAAAATTCGGAGGCAATGGGGGCGGCCGACCTGATTTCGCTCAGGGTTCTGTTTCTAGCTTTAACGATTTACAATTACTTAAGAACCTTATCGCTGAAACCTATTAGAACAACAGGCGTGCGTACTTAATCGTCTAACAATGGTACCAAGGAGCGTTGAGCTTTTAACAGGATTAATACACAGGACGTTAAGGCCTTTTGTTCCTGGAAATAATTAGTGGATTCTAAGGCCAGATTTCAAAGTACTCTATAATCCAAGAGCTTCGGATTTCATGGCTTCTTCGGATTGTTTTTGTTCTTTCATTTGGGATTGAATTTTATCGAAACCAACGGTTTTTCCTTTACCCACACCGGGACAGAAGGCGACGACTTCCTTGGCCCATGACTTAGGGTTCATGAGTTCTGGCCAAAAAGGCCAAGTTCGGCATTGGGTAGGACGGGCTTCATAAATTTGACATCTTTTCTTTTTCAGGAACATACAATCGGGATTTTTTGGATCTTCGATAAGGTGCCAAAAACCATTTTTAGAAGTGCAATATTTTTTAGTAAAGGCAGATGTCGTGAGTTTAAGGTTTCTGGCGATTTTTCTTCTGTCCTCTAGCGTGAGAAAAACAAACCCAAACTCACCATGGGAGGTACAACATTTTCCGGAGCCTTGACACTCAAATTGGACCCCTTCCGCAAGGAACGGCTTGTGAGGTTTTTTGGTTAAAGTGTTTTTCGTAGGAAAAGATTTAGGAATAGATTCTTGAGAGGGTAAATGATGTTTAGTATTCATAGGAAATTCTTTCTATATAGTTTTAACAAAGGGTTGAAATAGATTTCTTATTTCATTTGGGATAGACATTTTTTTAAAAGTAATTTTGTCAGTAAATACATGAATCAAAGTGCACTCTAAAAATATCTGATCATTTTTCATAAATTGATAGAATGAGGTGAAGCTGCTAGTTCCCATTTTTAATAAAGTTAATTGAATCTGGATCGTTGATCCAGCGACTAAGGGATGGTGAAAAACACAGTTTGAAGAAACTATGGGGGTGAGCCATTCTGGATGATGAAACCAATAGGACCAGTCATTTTTTAAACTTAACAACCAAGCCTCGTAAGCACGGTGGCAGATAGTCCAAGTGTTGGCAAAAAATAGGATGCCTGCAGGATCACACTCATCGAAATGTATTTGGTAATTTAATGTATAATTCATATTTGTTTTAGCCAAAGTATTGTGTTAATTCCAGGTAATCTCAAGGAGAATTTTTTGATTATTTATGACCAAGAATTAAAAATTTACAGTTCAAAGGACTTTCCTACCTATTTGCCTAAATTAAATTCACTCTATGATGATTTATTTGCAGGAGGGAAGGGCTTTCGAGCAAAACTCGTAAAAGGGGTATCTCAGAATCTGGCGATGCCAGAAAAGGCCGATTCTTTATTAGCCCAGACAATTGAATTTATTCATAATGCGTCGTTATTGCATGATGACTTGGTTGACAGGTCAAATTTACGAAGGGGCAAGCCGGCAGCTTGGACTCGGTACAGTCCAGAATACGCGGTTCTTGCTGGAGATTATTTATTGGCTCGAGTGATGGTAAATTTATCTAAATTTGGAAATATAAGGTTGGTTCAGTATACGGCGGAAATGATTTCTGATTTGCTAGAGGGTGAATGGCTTCAGGATTCAGTCGTTGGCGACTTTCATATTAACTTAGATCAGTTGGATCAAATCCATGAACTGAAAACGGCATCCCTTTTTAAGTGGTGTTTAAAGGCCCCTTTTATTGCAGCCATGAGGGATGATTCGACTTTACTTGAAATCACAGATGAATTGGGATCATTGCTGGGATTATTATTTCAAAGAAGTGATGATCTTTTGGATTATGATATTCGGAACCATGAGGGAAAAGCTATCCTAGGGGATTTAAAATCGAAGTATCTTAATTCTTTTGGAGCCTTTGTGTGCATTGGAAAATCCAAATCAGAAATTGAAAAGATAGCGATCAGTCAATCTTTAGAAGAGTTTATTCAAAAAATCGGTGGTAAGACTTATTTTGAGTTGAAGCTCAAAGAATTTGATAAATTAAACACAGCTAAAATCGAAATATATCATCATCATCTGGAAAGACTAAATAACAAATTATCCCCAAAGGAACAAAAGATGATTGCCTTTTTAAGGCCCTTGCCAGATTTGCTTTATTGGAGACAAAAATCAGGATGAAATCATTTATCACCCTAGAGAAGGCCTCGCCTGATTTTAAAAAATATTTAGATGGATCTTTTTCAAAAACACAGAGGGCCGTTGTTGTTGAAAGTCTAAATTTGAATTCGAATGCGGAAGCTATTACTTTTGAAATTATAGAAGAGGATTTAAATCAAAAACTAGTTCTTAGTGAATTTTTTAGTTCCTTTTTAAAAGTCTACAAGTTTATCTATTTTCTATTTCCTATTTTTTATATTTGTTTAACCTATTATATAAATGATTTAACTTTTGACCCCACGACGACTTTTTTAGCAATTTTAGCGACCACTTTTTTATTCATCGCGGTGAACCTCATGTCAGATTATTGGGATTACATGAAGGGACTTGATAAAATAATAAAGTGCCATCAGTCAAAACCCTTAGTGAAAGGGTGGATTCAGGCAGTGAGGGTAAAACAAATTTCTGTTGCGTTAATGATTGCCTCGCTATTTCTTGGCGTTCCCATTGTCATTGCCTTTCCCAAAGTATTTGGAATTATTTTATTTGCTATGGTCATGATTTATTTTGGTTTATTAAGAAATGATGTAAGCTATCAAGAATATTCCCTTGGTGATTTGTTTTGGGGAATACTGGTTGGGCCGGTTTTGTCCATTGGTTTTGAAATGGCAATAGGTGGACAGGCTCATGTTCATTATCTCTTTTTTGGGATGGTTTGGGGAAGCTTAATATTTTTTAAAATTCAACTCAGTCATTTTGAATATCTACTGGCCGGCTCCTTGGCAGGAGTTAAAAATTTAATAAATTATTTTGGTTTTGAAAATGGAAAAAAGTTTATACTTTTTTCTTGGTTGTTGTTTTTGACTAGTTTTCTTTTATTTCAGTTGAGCTTTTTACACTGGTTGATTTGCCTGCCCACTTTAGGAGTTCTGGGATATATGACCCTTAAAAGCTATAAAGGGTTAATGGATTTAAAGTCACCATTAGGGTCAGACCTTTCTAAGGTGATGCTCAGTTTTCATCAGCTATATATTTTGGTAGTTTGCCTTTGGGTGACACAAACAATGTTTTTATTTTTGATAAAGGCAATTCAGGGAAATATTTTTAAGTGAAGAAAATTTTTGTTCAAATGAGTTCTGGGGGAATCGACAAAAAAATATTTTCGATGATGTTGAAAGATTTTGAACTTATTTTTGTTGAGCAACCTGAAAGTGGTCCTTTAACTAAAAATGAATTAAAGAAAAAAGTAAAGCTATTAAAAGAGGTTTGTTCTTCAGTCGATGGGTTTTATTATTTATATGAAAATGAATATCTTTGGGAATTGTTAGATAGTGATTTGAATTATATTTCCATTAATTTTGATAAAGATCATATCAATTACAAAAGAAAGACTAAAGGTAAGCAGGACATTCTTTTTAAAGCTCTTGGAAGTAAAGCTAAAAAGGTGCTAGACTTAAGCTGCGGTCTGGCAATAGATTGTGTTTTTCTGGCTCGGAATGGTTATCAAGTTCAAAGCATTGAAAGAAACACTTTAGTCTATTTCTTAATAGAAAGAGCTGTTGAAGTTTCTTGCGATCCAATTATTCAGAATATCAAATTTATTTTGGCCGACTCTAAAGAATTGGTTCAGGATCATTCTGATATTTTGAAACAATTTGATGTGATTTATTTTGATCCTATGTATCCTGATCGGGATAAATCAGCTTTGTCGAAGCAAGAAATGGAGTTGTTTAAAGACCTTGTAGGCAGTGATGCCGATGCCAAACAAATTTTTGAACTCATTAGAGTCTCTGGCCGACGGATAGTTGTCAAACGGCCATTGCATGGGGAGCCTTTGGGGCTTCCGATTCGTCACCAGTTTAAAGGCAAGACGGTTCGTTATGATATTTATTAGGAGCCATTTGGGGACAGGCTCATTAGGTGTTTTAAGAAGGGCATGGTGGAAAGATGATTATTTTTGTTGGAATTTTTGGTTTTCTTCTTTTTTTTCAATATGAGTTGGGAGCTAAACTTAACGCGGCAATTGCGCCTTTAAGACTGAAATGGATCCAAATTCAATCTCTAAAAATAAAGGATTGGATCATTCCATCCCTGGGACTTGGACTGACTTCATTGAGCTTTATTAATAATACCAAAGTTCAATCTTCTCTTTGGAGAACTCAGATTTGGAGTTTTCGACGCTTTATGTTTTCTTTTTCCCAGGGGCAGCTGAGTTTTTTCATTATTGTTTTTTTGTTATCTATACAGCTTGAAATAAATAGTTTGTATCTAGTTTGTGTTTTTGTTTTTCCATGGTTATTTTTATTAGCTCTAAAGAAAAATTTAGTTTTGAAAAAAAATGGTGTAGATTACGACCCAAAAGGATTTTCTTTTCAGAAAATTCTAGAGCTATTAATAGGCTTTTCGCTTTTGTTATACTTTAATGAACAATTGTTTAAGCATTCACATTTAGTTCTTCCTTATCTTGAGGAAAGTGGTCTTGTTTTTTTTCTCACAGAGTGGGGGTGGATGCAGTTTATTGTGCTATTAACCAGTGGATTTTTCTTGGGTCTTCTGCTGCCCTTTCAGGGGTATAGTTTATATATTACGTTTTTTATGTATTTGAATTCACAAATTTCTTATTTAGGTTTTGTGAGTTTTGTGCTGGGTGAATTTATATATTCTTATACCGTATTATATTTTAATTTTAAGAAAATGAATAAAGACTATTTCGATCGCCTTAAGAATTTATTTTATTTCTTGATTTTATCTGCTTGTATTCTTTTTCTTATTCTTTTTTTCTTGCGTTTTAACCTGCAAATACTAAATAGCTATGGAAACCTTATCTGGCAAAAGTGGATATTTATATTCACGTTAAGCTACTTAATTCTTGGGACTTACATGACAACTATGGTTTGGGGACATTTTACTTGTTTGCACAATGATCCGGATGTGAAAGTGACTGACTCAGAATTTCGTTTTACAGGTGATATTTGTGGGGGACCTTACTTTGAGGATTCATTTTTTAAGTACATTCAAAATATCCTGGATCAAAGGCTAAAAAAACTTAATGAGTTTCAATTAGAACTAAATGAAGAAACTAGAAATAAAATTCCTTTATTTGTAATAAAAAAGTTTGATAATGAAAAAGATATTTTAATCAAAATTTTATCTGAGAAAATAGATGAATGAACAAAATGATGCTCTAATTAAAAACCTAGAAAAGCAGTTGCACGATGTTCGTGAAGAGCTGTTTCTTTATAAATCTAAGATCAAGCTATTAAATATCGAATTAGAAAAAGTAATTGCTGAAGTTGGGCGTGATTTGCAAAAAACTTTGAAGATTCAAAAATTATTGTCACCTACGGATCCTCCAAAAATTTCTGGGTTTGAAATGAGTTCAAAATTTATTCCAGGAATGAAAAAAGGGGGGAATTATTTTGATGTTTTTGAGCATCAGGATAAACTTAAGTTTAGTATACTTCTTTCAAGCTGTTCAGGATTTAATATTTCCTCTTTACTTCTTTCCGTTTTAATAAAAATGACTTCGATGATTGAGGCGAGAAAAGGAACTGAACCTCATTTACTTATAAAGTATATCTTGGAAGAGCTTCGTCCCTTGATGGGCCACCAAGAGGATGCTTCGATTTTTTATGGGGTTATTGATAAACGAAACTATCATTTTCAATATTGTCAGGTGGGTCATTTTTATGCCTATAAGCAAAGCTTTGGTCTAAATGTCTTACAAACCTTAGAAGCCTGTGGCCCGGCATTAAACAAAAAATTTAACACACAGTTGCATTCAAAAACTGTCGATTTAAGCTCGAAGGATAGGCTGATCCTTTTAACTGAAGGGGTTTTGCAGAATCAAAATTCTGAACAGGTCCCTTGGTTGGAATCAGACTTAATTCAAAGTATTCAAAATGCTCCTAAAAAAGGAGTGCATGAGTTAAGAAACGAAATTTTATTTCAGCTGGATAAGTTTTTAGGCACAGATACCTTGGATTATGATGTGACGGTTCTTATCACCGAGGTCAAGGAAACTGTCATTAAACTTGCGGCAGAATAACATCTTTGATAGTTTGAGTTAGTTGTTATTAAGTTGAAGATCATTTTGTGTTAAATAAGACGGAGGAGTATTCATGTCTGCAGAAGTTCAAGTTTATGAAGGTGCAATTGATAAAGGTTTAGAGGGAATCGTTGCCTGCACAACTGCAGTTTCTTCGATTATTGAAAATACTTTAAATTTTCGTGGTTATGCTATCGAAGAGTTAATTGAAAATTCCAATTTCGAAGAGGTTATCTATCTACTTTGGAATAATAAACTACCAAATAAAATCGAATTTTCAAAGTTTAAGTCCGAGCTTAATCATGAAATCAAGTTAGAGCCTTCTTATATTGAAGTTTTAAAAAAGATTCCAACCAAAGTCCATCCAATGGCTTGGCTACGAACGGCTGTCTCTTTGCTAGCTCATTGGGATGTAGAAGCAAATGAAATTTCTGAAGATGCCAACTTACATAAAGCCTTGAAGCTAACTGCAAAAATGAGCGCTCTTGTTTGTGCTTACGAGGCGATCCGAAATGGAAAAGAACCGTTACAGCCTTTGGCGGATAAAACAATTGCTTGGAATTTTATGTACATGCTTAAGGACGGAAAAGAACCTGATGCTGAGTTAGTAAAAATATTTGATACGTGCTTGGTGCTTCATGCAGATCATGAGCTTAATTGCTCTGCTTTTGCGACCAGAGTCACGGCCTCGTCCCTATCTGATTTGCATTCAGCTGTCGTTTCAGCTTTGGGAGCTCTCAAAGGGCCGTTGCATGGTGGTGCTAACGAACAAGTTATATTGATGTTGAAAAAAATAGGAAATCTTGAGAAGGCCCAGCAGTTTGTGAAAGATGCTCTTCAAGCCAAAGAAAAAGTGATGGGAATAGGTCATCGAGTATATAAAAACGGAGACCCAAGAGCCGCGCTGTTAAGAAAGTTTTCTGAAAAGTTAACAAAAAAAATTGGAGAACCTATTTGGTACGAGATGTCTTCTTTAATTGACGATACCATGTACAAAGAAAAGGGATTAATGCCTAACGTTGATTTTTATTCGGCAACTGTTTATTACTCGATGAAAATTCCAACTGATTTATTTACTCCTGTTTTCGCTGTTTCTCGAGTGGCCGGGTGGTGTGCCCATGCTTTTGAACAGTATGCTCATAATCGAATCTATAGACCGAGAGGTAAATGGGTTGGAAATGAAAACTTGAAATGGCAACCATTAGAAAAACGGTAGGGTTCTATTATGGCCAGTGTCTTTACAAAAATTATTAATGGTGAACTTCCTTGTTATAAAATCTATGAAGATGATTTAACTCTTTCTTTTTTAGCTATGGACCAGGTGCGAGAGGGTCATACCTTGGTTATTCCTAAAATGGAAGTGGACCATTGGTTGGATGTACCCGAAGAAGTCTATTTAAAAGTTCAATCCAATGCGCAAAAAATGGGTCGAGCCATTAAAGAGTTTACAAAGTCTCCACGGATTTTGACGGTGGCTGTAGGTTTTGAAGTTCCCCACTATCATTTGCATTTAATTCCAGCTTGGAATATGGCGGATTTAGATTTCAAAAAAGGGAAGAGACTGCAGCCAGAAGAAATGGAAAGAATCAAAAAAGGAATCACTTCCTTTTTGAAAAAATAAATGAAAATGAGAAATGTCACAAGCCCTTAATAGGTTACCCAAAGCTCTTTTTCGGGCAGATGGAGTTAAGAAAACAGTCTTTACAGTTAGGAGATCTGGCTTTGCACCTTCGTCGCCCATGAAAGATTAAATAATGAGAAAGCCTAATCCATTCTTTCTTAGGAAAAATTTTTAACAAGTCAGCTTCAATCTTTTCTGGGGTTTTATGTTTAGAAAATCCAAGTCGTTGGCTGATACGGCTCACGTGGGTATCAACAACAATGCCGTTAGGAATATTGAAAGCCACACCCAGCACCACATTAGCGGTCTTTCTACCAACGCCAGCCAGTTGAGTGAGCTCTGACACACTCTTAGGAACTTCAGAATCAAAATGATGAACCAACATTTGGCAGCAAACCTTAATATTTTTGGCTTTATTTTTATAAAAACCAGTAGTCCTAATAATTTCTTCAATTTCCTTAAGAGATCCTTCTGCTAAAGCTTGAGGCGTAGGGAATTTCTTAAATAAAACGGGCGTCACCTTGTTGACTCGTTCATCCGTACACTGTGCTGATAAAATTGTTGCAATCAATAGCTCATAGGGATTTTTATGATTTAATTCACAGTGGGCATCAGGATAATTCTTTTTTAAAAATGCTAAAATTTGTCGTGGATTAGGAATCAGATTTATCACCAAAGTCACCAATCGCTTCGACAGGGCAACCCTTCATGGCTTCGTCGCAGGCTGCAACTTCATCTGGTGTCCCTGGTTGTTTTTTGACAAAAGCATGCCCATCTTCGTCATGCATTGCAAAGTTGTTGGGTGCGGACAAAACACAGGCATCACAGGCAATGCATGATTGATCAACAAACATTTTTCCATGAATGTTGTCCTTCCATTTTTGTGATAAATCTGCCATAGGCTCCTCCGTTAGTTATCATGTTTATCAGGTTAGTGGTCTATATCTTAACTTAAGCTATAAGTCCAGAATTCTGGACCAGATTTATTGGACTGGAGTCTTATAAATCTCTACATCGCCCAATTTTATATCATGAAAATCCCTTCTTAGATATAATAATGAGGATGGGGGATTGTGATGTTAGAGGGACCAAAAAATCCTAATGAGCGTGAGTATATAAAAGTTTTGGACTTTTTAAATCAAAATTTACGGACGGACTGTCAATGGTCTATTGATAAAGAGTATCCTACGGCTTTAAATGTGAATAACCGACATAACATAAATGTGGTGATGAATGAAAATGAAATCGTTTCACATGCGGTATTAAAACCACTCATAATTAAATCACCACATATAATTTACAAGGTGGGAGCCATCGGCTCGGTGGTAACTGATGAAAGGTATCGCCATCAAGGTTGGTCGCAAAAAATTATTAATAAATGCAATGAACTGGCTATAGAGCAACAGTGTGATATTTCTATCCTCTGGACAAACCTATATGATTTTTATCGAAAAATGGGATTTGAACTTGCTGGTTATGAAATATCCTATGTTTTTGAAAAAGAAATGTCTTTTGACAAAGAAAATTATAAATATTCTTCAGAAAATAATGTTTCCCCCGAAATCATAGCTAAAATGTACATGCAGCATTCTGTTGCAAGCATTAGGACCATTGAAGAATTTAGAAAATTTATTCAGATTCCAAATACAAAGATTTATACGGCTTGGACCAAACAAGGTGCCCTTGCTGCCTACGCGGTCGAAGGTAAGGGCATTGACCTTCAAAATTACATTCATGAGTGGGGTGGTTCAGTCACTGCCTTAATCCATCTTTTAGGTTTTATTCGTGAACAAAAGAAACAAAGCTTTACGATGATCGTTCCAAAACATTCAGAAAATTTGAACAGAAAGTTAACCGAGTTAGCAAGCTATCAGAATACCGGTTACCTGGGGATGATTAAAATAATTAATTTTAATCAGTTGTCACAGAAAATCAAAAAGGCTTTTAGGAGCCTTGGAACCAGTGACATTGTCTTGGAAAGACATGATGGGTATTTTCTTTTTGGGTGTGGTCAAGATCTTTGTACGGTTGTTTCGGAAGGAGAACTGGTACAGATTTTATTTGGTCCTGCAAAACTAGATGAACTCGATATTTTTCAGAAGGGGACTGTAGATAAATTGATGAAGGTGCTTCCATTGCCCCTATGGATTTGGGGCTGGGATTCGATATGATAAAAATTGAATTAAACCTAAGGCACAAATTAATTCTTATGGTGTGTTGTTTTTTCTTTATTTCCATCAGTAGTTGCAATCAAAACAAAAAACTTGAGGAGGATCTGGGTTCAAAAGTAACCAATGAAGAATATAAAAAAGTGGTTGTGGATACGTGGGGAAGTCCAGAGATCAGTCAGATTAAAAAAAATGATTACGCCTATGTAGAAAAAAGTATTGGAATCAACAACGGAATTTTGAAAAAAGTATTAGGAAAAGGGATGACGATAACAAATGTGGTTGAGGCGCCTGACCATACGGATTATCACCTCGTCATTACTTCTGAAGAGGTTATAGAGAATCAACCCTCTAAAATGTCATCACGGGAAAGAGTTTTGAGTGTTGAAAAAAAAGGAAATAAGCAAGAAAACGTTTTATCACAAACAGATGTTGAAGATGAAATTCAAACAACTCCTTTTGAAAATTTCGTTTACATATTGAGCCTGTGCGGATTTAAAAATGTGGAATGTTATAAGCTTAAAGTCGAGGACTTTAAAGAAGAAGTCCCCGTGGAAATCAAAAACCAAAACTGCAGGCATTTTGAAAACTGTGAATGGAGCGGCAAAAAGGTCTCTGTTGTCCTAAAAGTGAAGAGTCTGGACCCAGATACAAAGGAAAGTAAAACGGTAAATAATATTATAAGCTACAAAATTGTGAACAATATAGGCTACCTTTTTAAGATGGTCGAATATTGCTTCGAAGGAATGTCAGAGTATCAAAATCAAAAGTTTCCAATTAAAATTTGTCAACAAGTCAAAGATGCCATTCTTGGAAATTAAAAATCTAAAAAAATAAAAAAAACACTCAAGAAATATTCTATTCTTCCGATGTAACTGAGGAATGAATATCAAGAGCGTTTTACCCAATAATGTTATTTCTCCTGTAAAGACCGTTGATAAAGTCGATCGGATGATCAAGTCAGATATAGCTCACGATAGAGATGGGAATGGCCAACAGACCTATGATCAAAATAAAAAACATCATGAACCCATGACTGATGATCAGATAAAAATGGCGCTGGAGCATTTAAAAAATCTTCCTTTTGTAAAAGAGCACAAATGGGTCATTCAATTGCTTATAGAAAACGAAAAAAGGTACGTCCTTGTCCTTGGAAATTTGGGGGAAGTCATTCGAAAAATTCCCGAAGCTGATTTGTGGACTTTGCCTTTGGACTTGGAAGATAAAAAAGGTCAACTCCTAAAAAAGACAGCTTAGGCCTGTAACGAAATAAAATGTACATTTTATTTCGTTACAGGCCCTTAGTCCTAATTGGTCCATTCAGAAGGTTTATTCTGTGAAATAAATTCAGCGATAATTTTGCCGGCTCCAGCGGGGACTCTGATGGTGTGAGTGGAAATTTGTTTCGGAATATAACCGATGATTAATTCGGAATTTAATTCTTTTATTGATTTTTTTGTGACGCCTAAGATTTCTGCAAGAGTGTTTAAATCGGTCCCTCCAGGAACACTCACATAGTCATATTTTAGGGGTTCTCGTTTCTCGAGCAATCGAAATCCATAGAGATTCGGCGCTTTCGTAATAAGCATTGCCGCCAGTATTTTAGGAACGTAATTTTGTGTTTCTTCAGGGAGAGCATTTTTTTGGATAAGAGTCCAATAATCTGTCGTTTTGTATTTTTCAATCTTTCGTCGCAATCCGCCCTCTCCCATATTGTAACTTGCTGCTACCAAGTACCAGGAACCAAATTCGGTATGTAAGTCTTTCAAGTATTTTATCGCGGCATGTGTACTTTTCCTTACATCTTTTCGTTCATCTAGCCACCAAGATTTTTTTAAACCATAACGTTTGGCAGTTCCCTCAATGAATTGCCAAGGGCCGACAGCATCGGAAATACTAACGGCATTAGAAGAAAAACCAGATTCTATCATAACCATAAAAGCCAAATCCAAAGGGAGATTTGCATTTTCCAATTCATTTTGAATAAAAGGTAAATATCTTGAGGATCGTTCAAGCCATTCCCTAAACCATTTTGAACCCTTTGTTTGAAAATAATGAACCCACTTAGAAACTTGTTTATTGTAAGTTACAGGAATATCAAAAATGAGAGCATTTGATTTAGAGGTATTATTTGATAAAGTTAATTGTCGCAATTTAGATTTTAATTTTACAGAGTCAGTAATGGCTTCCTGGGGTGGAATAGCACCCCAGGAGCAAATCGCAAAGAAGAAAACAAAAAAACTTACCATATTATGTCCATTATCATCTTAATTGGCAATGTTGTTTAGAAAATCTTTTGACGGTCTGGCTGAAGAAAACGTCAAAATAAAACATGGACTTAAGTCTAGAAAACGAAGGTAAAATCTTTCTAGCAAGCTTACGACGATGTCAGCAAGTTTAAAGTCTGAATGGCCTTTGGATTGCTCTATAGTTCTTTATATATTAACAAAGGAAATTATGAGTATCAAAGGTGTCTATACAGCCTTAAGTGGGGCGATGGCTCAAAGCTTACAGATGGATACGATTGCAAATAATATTGCGAATGTAAACACTCCGGGGTTTAAAAAAGACTCACAGTTGTTTAATGAGTATTTAACAGCAAATGAAAAACCACCAACAGTGATTCAAGTTCCAAGGATTCCTGCCAGCATTGAAAGTTTTTATGATCTTCAAGGAGGTGATAAAAGTTTTGTTGATTCCAAAGGAACATTTACTGACTTTTCGCAAGGCTCACTAAAGCACACTGGAAATAAATTAGATGTGGCTATTGATGGCAATGGTTTTTTTGAAATAGCAACGCCTCAGGGAGTTAAATTAACAAGATCGGGAAATTTCACCTTAGATGGAAACGGGAGACTGGTAACAAAAGAAGGTTTTTTTGTTCTTAAATCAGGTGGGGAAGGTGAGACTCCTGAGTCCAGATCCATTTCATTAACTGGGTTGGGAAATGTTGAAGTTAATGATGTTGGTGAGATTATCCAAGGAACTGAAGTGGTTGCAAAACTTTCACTTGTTGACATTGTAAATAAGGATGCTTTGCAAAAAATAGGAAATTCAATGTTCGCCTTTAAACCAAATCAGCCGCCTGAGATAGTAGAGGTTAAGAATCCATCGGTCAAAAGTGGTTTTATCGAAACAAGCAATGTGAACATTGTTAAGGAAATGACGAACATGATTCAAACCCAGAGAGTATTTGAAAGCACGCAAAAAGCCATCAGTGCCTATGATTCAATGAATGATAAACTCGTCAATGTGGTAGGAAAAACAACAGCCTAAAACTAATGTCAGTAAGAGGTCAAAATGATCAAAAGTTTAAATACGGCAGCTACAGGAATGGCAGCACAACAATCTAATATGGATGTTATTGCCAATAATATTGCCAATGTCTCGACGAATGGATTTAAAAAATCTCGAGCAGAATTTGAAGATTTAGTCTATCAAACAACTAAAGAGCCAGGCTCTTCCACAGGTGCTAATTCCTTTTCTCCCAATGGAGTTCAGACAGGTCTAGGAGTAAGGACCGCTGCCGTTCAGAAAAATTTTGAAACAGGGCAAGCGGTGTTAACAAAAAATGCATTAGATATTCAAATTGAGGGAAGTGGTTTTTTTCAAGTGCTAACACCAGATGGACAGCTGGCTTACACCAGAGATGGGGCATTTAAAAAAGATCCAAGCGGAAAAATAATTGATAAGAATGGAAATGCACTACAACCAGAAATAACCATTCCTCCGGGAGTTAAAGGTTTGGAAATTTTGCCAACGGGGGAAGTCAAAGTGAGTCTAGGAGGAAGTGATATTCCACAGTCAGTTGGACAAATTGACATAGCAAATTTTGTAAATCCAGCAGGACTAAAAGCACTAGGAAAGAATTTATTTATACAAACCCCAGGGAGTGGCCAACCGGTAACCACCAGGCCAGGATTAAACGGAACAGGGTATTTAGAGCAAGGACAACTTGAAGCGAGTAATGTAAATATAGTTGATGAAATGGTGAATATGATCACCGCACAGCGGGCTTACGAAACAAATTCAAAGATGATTCAAGCCAGCGATCAAATGCTACAATCTGTAAATAATTTGAAATAGAGGTTATTTTGTTTATTTTATTTTCTTTATTATTATCAATGAGTGCTTTAGCGAAAATGGAAGTTTATTTACCTGCGGTCACAGAGGTCACGCAAAAAAGTTCCTATTCACTATTCGATATACTCGTTGTGAAAAAAGGAACGCTTGAGGAGCTTGAAAGTTTAAAAAAAATAAAGCTGGAAAATTTATCTAAAGAAGAAATTTTGAGGGTTGTCAAAAATAACAAAGAAAGTATTCTATTAGTCATTAATGAGGAAAATGAAATTAAACAAAGTAAATCGCTATCTAAAGAAGAAGCTATAAGAAAAGTCACAAATTATTTAACAGTTCAATGTCAAGAATGTATCTATGAAGTACAAATTAGTCAGATCCCTAGTAATGCAAGATTTGAGTTTATCATATCGGAATCTTTGTTTCGAAATCAAAAAGGAAGTTTCTTAATACCATTAAAATCTGACACCTCAACGACCTTAGGTTGGTTTTCAGGAACTTGGAAAGCCTTCAAGAAAGTTATCGTTTTAAATAAGTGGGTTTCACAGAATTCAAGACTCGTTTCTCAAGACATGAAAGAAGAATTAAAAGAGGTCACCTATATTACGGATAGGCTGGCGAACAAAGATGAATTGATGGGTCGACAAGTTAAAAAAAATCTAAATGAAAACACAATTCTCACCAGGGAATTACTGATTGTTGAAAAAGACATTAAGAAAGGGGATGTCGTTAAACTCATTGTGGGTGAGGGCCCCATCGAAGTTCAGTTGATGGGTTCTGCCGAAAACGATGGTCAAATTGGTGATTATATCAAAGTGAAAACTCCCTTAAAAAATTTGTCTGGTAAAATAATTGATAAAGGACAGGTAAAAATAGAATGAAAAAAATAATATTTGTCGTCTTTTCTTTAGCTTTAACTTCGTGTTCCTATTTTATGACAAAAGAAAAACCTCCAGAAATTGATCCTGACAGCACTCTGACTAAGTATAATGAAAATCCAAACTATGGAGTCTGGGGACAAAGAAATTATAAAAAAACAACAAAAACACAACTTGAAGACGAATCGGAGCTAGATAGTAAGGCGGGTTCTTTATGGGTCATGGATGGACAACAATCCTATTATTTTTCACAAAACAAAAATAGAAAAGAAGGCGACTTTTTGAATGTTAAACTAGAAGGTGCGGCTTTGAAGCAAGTTGAAACCAAAGTGGGAGTGATTAAAAGTTTGTTATTAGAATTGGAGCAACAAGAAAAAGAAGAGGCACTGCAAAAACTAGCAACAGATGATAAAAAAGCCACTCCGGAGGCACGGGCGCCAGCCGCAGCTCCCGTCGCAGAACCAAAAAAAGCGCCAGTTAAAGAAGAAAAAAGTGAGTTAGCTGATATGGGCCCCATACAAACGAGAATTGTTGAAAGACTTCCAGATGGGAATTATCGCATCAAAGGCCAACAACCATTTATGATTGGCAAGCGCGAATACAAAGTCATTATTGTCGGACTTTTAAGACCTGAAGATTATAATGATGAAGGAATTAATTCCTCGAAAATCATAGATCCTCAATATGACGTCGTATCCATTCGAAAAAAGGAAACAACAAAATGAAGAGACTATTTATCATTTGGGGAATTTTTTATATCGTATACAGTTTTGCTCAAGCCGCAAGACTTAAAGATATCGCGAGCATCCGAGGTGTCAGAGAAAATCAACTCGTTGGGTATGGAATTGTCATTGGATTAAAGGGAACCGGCGATGGCAAGAATGAGTTTACCTCGAAAAGTATGGTGCGAATGCTAGACAAACTAGGTGTCAAACTAGAATCGCAAGATTTGCAAAGTAAAAATGTTGCCGCTGTCATTGTGACGGCGACCTTACCTGCATTTGCAAAAGCTGGAAACCCTATGGATATCACGGTAAGCTCCATTGGTGAGGCTAGCTCGCTTCAAGGAGGGACCTTATTGCAAACTCCTTTGCGGGCAGGTAATGAGCAAGTCTATGCGGTGGCCCAAGGAACCGTTGTGATTGGAAGCGATGGAAGTAAAGAAGCTCATTTAACTGCAGGGAGAATTCCAAATGGGGCGATGATAGAAAAAGATATGCAAAGTGATTTTTCGTCCAGAAAAATGTTTAGACTAACTTTGCACAATCCAGACTTTACCACAGCAGCACGAACGATTCTGACGATTAATAGAGAGCTAGGGGGGCAATATGCATCGGCGAAAGATGCGGGGACCATTGATATAGTAACCCCTTTTTCATACGAGAACAGGGGCGTTGAACTATTGGCCACAATTGAATCCATTCAAATTAACCCAGATTCCAGAGCCGTCGTTATTATCAATGAAAAAACGGGAACAGTAGTTATTGGTGATAAAGTTAAAATTTCCAAAGTTGCGGTTGCCCATAACGGAATTTCCTTAAAGATTGGAGATGGAAAAAATAAAGAAAAGACAACGGAAGAAAAAATTGCCCTTATTGAAGGTGTGAGTGTAGGCGATTTGGTGCAAACTTTAAACAAAGTGGGAACAACACCTAAAGACCTGATAACCTTGCTTCAGGCAATTAAAGCCGCAGGAGCACTTCATGGAGAACTGGAAGTGCTTTAGAAGTAAGCCCATTGAGCACGGAGGGTACGGGGATCCAGTCTTGAGTCTAGAGGCCTAAAAAGCAAGACTAGAGGTAGGAAGAGGAGTTTTTAAAAAAATAAAATAAGTGTTTTGAAATGAGACAAATGCAGTTAAAATGAAAGTGTAACTTCATTGTACACGGATGTAGAGTGAAGTCCCGGGGAGGGTGGGAAAGAGATCGAAAACCAAGGATGGTCAAGAGTCGAAGAATGTTTCTCGCAGGAAGCAGGAAGAAGAAAGCAACATCAAGGATTGATGCTGAAGGAATTCTACCCAGAGTCTATAGTGCAGGATGCACAAAAGATTCTCCAACTCAAACTCCCCTTTTTTTTTAGTTAGTGTGTAGTCATTAGTTAGGCAAAAAAATGATTTCAAAATTAACAAGTCAGCCGATAGGGATTATTTCAGATTCCCCACAAAAAGTGTTAACTAATGACAGTGTTGATAGAAACCAAAAAATTAAAAATCAATTTAAAGAAGTATCGGATCTCTATGAAAAGCAATTTTTAAGAGAAATGATGAAATCCATGAGAACAACGGTTACGGATGGAGGATTGATTAAAAAAAATCAAGCTGAGAAAATATTTAGTGAACAGCTTGATAATGAATATGTAGAAAAGTGGGGAGCTAAAGGGGGCATAGGTCTCTCGGAGCTGATCTATAACAATATGATGGAACGTTTTGGAGAAAAGTTAGGTTTAAAAGAACCTGTAAATAAACCAACGGGTCCGTTAAATTTAAAAGAAAATGATACCTACCATATTAAAAATTCTTCAGGCTCAAATGCTAGTCAGTATTTTCTGAAAGAGATCAAAACAATGGACTCCAAACCCGTAGGTGTTCAACAACCTTGGAGCGGGTATATTGCCAAAAAATTACAGCTAGCTCCTGATGAGTACTTTTTAGAAATAAATCATACCAATGGTTTAACCAGTCAAATGCACTTCAAAGGAAACTTATTGAAATTATATGAGAATGAACTCATAGAGCAAGGTCAAGAACTGGGATACCTGAGCCCAGACGCAAACTCTTTCTCTGTCAAAATTATATCTGGACTCAAAAAAATGACTCTCGAAAAAAATAATTTTTAACAGAAAAATTTTGAAATTAACCCCAGAGACAAATTAGCAAGTCTACAATCAAATGCCCTCGTCAAAAGAATGACTTCTTTGGAAGAAGTCTAGCTGGCACTTAGTTTGCTTTAGATCTATTTGGAAGTGTCATTTCTTCATCAAGGAGGATGGGTTGGCAGAAGAAAAAGCATCAGCAGCGGCAGAGTCTTCATCACATGTTCAGTCTGGTGGAAATAAAAATAATATTATTTATTTAGTATTAATATTGATCAATATGGTTTTCTTAGTTGGTGTCGGTTGGATGATTTATCAAGGAAAAAAAAAGGAAAATGCCGAGCCAAAAATTGAACATGTAATTAAAGGTGAGCATGAAACCCGGGAAGCCGAAAACAAAAGTGAAAAACAATTTGTTGGTAAGGTGATCCCTCTAGAAACTTTTATCGTCAATTTAGCAGGTTCAAAGGGGCGTAAGGTTGCTAAGGTGATGATGGAATTAGAGCTCAAGGATAATAAAGATAAAAATGTCGCTGATGAAATTGACAAAAGAAAAGCGCAAGTCAGAGATATCATTATCATCATTTTATCGGCTAAAAAATATGAAGAAATATCAACAAAAGAAGGCATAGAAAACTTAAAAAATGAAATTAAAGATACGATTAATTCATTTTTAACAAATGGCAAGATATCAAAAGTCTTTTTTACTGAATTTATTTACAACTAAAGGATAATTGTATGAATCAAGTATTATCTCAAAGTGAAGTGGATGCCCTACTTGCCGCAGTTTCTGATGGAGATGTCAATTCATCTGATTCTCAAAAGGAATCTTCTTCTGGATCAGCGAAAGTCATTGATAGTAGAAAAGTAGTTGCCTATGATTTAACAAGCCAAGATAGAATTATTCGCGGAAGATTACCCCAGTTGGAAGTGATCTATGAAAAATTCATGAGGTCCTTTCGAGTTTCACTTTCTGGAGCTTTAAGAAAAATTGCATCGATGACTCTGACAAGTACTGAATTCTTAAAGTTTGGTGAATTTATTAATACCTTACCGATGCCCACTTGTATGAGCGTTCTAAGATTTAATCACCTTCGTGGATCAGCACTCATGGTTATTGAAAGTAAATTAGCCTACGCCTTAGTAGATTCTTTCTTTGGTGGCGCAGATCGTCCCTATACTAAGATTGATGGTAAAGATTTTACTCCCATTGAATTAAGTATTGTTCGGAAAGTTGTTGAGTTGGCGATAAATGATTTAGAAATTGCATGGTCAAGTATTGAAAAAATTGGATGCAGCTTTGTGCGTACTGAAATTAATCCACAGTTTGTTGGAATCGTGCCACCCACAGATGTTGTTATTGCTTCGACATTCGATGTGGAACTAGAAAATGCCACAGGGACTATTTCGATGGTTATTCCCTACGCAACGATTGAGCCGATTAAGCAGAAACTTTCAACTGGTTTTCAGGTGGAGTCAGATCAAACTGACAAAAAACTTTGGACAGCCATTATTAAAGAGCAGCTTATGGATACCGATCTTGAAGTGAGAGTCAATTTAGGTGAAACACAAATTATGCTTGAGGATTTAATGTGTCTTAAAGAGGGAGATGTGATTCCCCTAACTCAGGATGCTTCTGGTGAACTAGATGTTCATATTGAAAATGTTAAAAAATATAAAGGTTATTATGGAAACCATCATGGAACAGTTGCCGTCCAAGTAACTCGACCAATTATTAAGTAAGGGGATTAGAATGTCAGACGATTCATTAGATAATTTAGCTGAGAAATTGGTCCAAGAAGCAGAGGCCATGACAACAGATAAAGTGAAAACTGCCAAGTTGGAAACAGCCAAAGCGCTGTCGCCAAGTGGAGATAGAAATTTGCAATTAATATTGGATATTCCTCTGAAGGTAACTGTGGAACTTGGAAGAACTAAAATGCCAGTCTCGGAGCTCTTAAATTTAACACAAGGAAGTGTTATCGAATTGAATAAACTGGCCGGTGAACCCATGGAGGTCTTAGTTAATGATAAACTCATCGCTAGGGGTGAGGCAGTTGTTGTCAATGAAAAATTCGGGGTCAGGCTCACAGATATTATTTCACCAGCAGAAAGAGTGGAGCAATTAAAATGAGATTTGTTTTTGCTATTATATTTTTTGTATTTTTCAATAGAGTCGAAGCGAGTTCTTTGTCTGCAGATAAGGAATCTGAAAGCCCTCCGACGGTCGTTGAAAAGTCGATGGAGATTTCAAAACCAAATGAAGTGATCGCAGTTAAAAATTCAGAAAATGAAATCCCATTGAATCTTGAAAATAAAAAAGCATTAGCTGGAAATGAAAATGGAGTGTTTAAATTTGTTTTATTTTTTTCAATATTAGGTACCCTGCTAACAGGGATTTGGATATTTATAAAAAAATTTAATCACAAAAATATTTCAAGAAATCAAAACGAAATTAAAATATTAGCTCAACACTATTTGGGACCCAAAAGAAGTGTTGCGGTTATTAGAGTTGCTGGTGAGTCCCTGTTGATCGGAGTTACTGATCACAATGTCAACTTAATTAAAGCCTTATCTATCCTGGATGAAGAACTTCCAGAGGTCACACCCAAAGAGTTTAATAAATTATTAACTGAAGAAGATGAATTCTCGATAAAAGGAATAAAAGATATCGTTTCAACGAAGCTTAAAAGTATGAGGTCTATTTAGTGAAAAATAAAAGCTTATTGGGAGTTAGGTACTGTCTAGAAGAAAGTTGGACCCTTTTTTTTAGACATTACCTTGTCATATTTCTTATCATAGGAGTAAGCTTTCAAGCTTTTTCTCAAGTAACGTTGCCAAATATTAATCTAGGATTTAAAACGGCTGAAAATCCTAATGAAATTGTGAATGCCATAAAACTTGTCCTGATTTTAACTGTACTGAGCCTGGCTCCGGCTATTCTAATCATGATGACTAGTTTTACGAGAATTATCATTGTATTTTCATTTTTACGACAAGCCATGGGAGTTCAGCAGTTGCCACCTAATCAACTCTTAGTTGGTTTGTCTTTATTTCTAACTTTTTTTATAATGGGACCAGCCTTTGAGGAAGTAAATCAAAAAGGGATACAGCCTTTTTTAGCAGGAAGAATTTCACAAGATAGGGCGCTTGAAGAGTCCATGGCCCCAATGAGAAAATTTATGTTTAATCAAACACGTTCAAATGATTTGGGTTTATTTTTAAAATTGGCCAAAGTCGAAAAACCAAAAACAAGAGCGGATGTTCCTTCTTTGGTTTTAATTCCTGCCTTTGTTCTTTCTGAAATAAAAACAGGATTTCAAATTGGTTTTATTATTTTTTTGCCTTTTCTGGTTATTGATATTGTAGCTTCAAGTGTTTTGATGGCCATGGGAATGATGATGTTGCCTCCAGTTGTCATTTCTATGCCATTAAAAATAATGTTATTCGTCATGGTTGACGGATGGGCATTGCTGATAGGTTCAATGGTAAAAAGTTTTGGCTAAATCAAGGATGATGAAATGACCGAAGAGCTCATTATTAAATTGGGACAAGATGCCCTCAGAACAACTGCCTTATTGGCAATGCCGCTATTGGTAAGCACTTTAGTTATCGGTCTTGTCATCAGTATATTTCAAGCCGTGACTCAAATTAACGAAGCGACTCTTACTTTTGTACCTAAAATGATAATTATTGCATTGATTTTAGTGTTTGCGGGACCATGGATGATGGATGTGATCTCTTCCTATACGATAAACCTTTTTGAAGGCATCGCTGTCATGGTCAGGGAATAATATGTTTCAGAGTTTGTTTATCAACGATTCTGCCATGATTTTGTTTGTGCTCATCTTATTAAGGATCAGCTCCTTTATTTTAAGTAGTTCGATTTTTCATTCCATGCAATTACCAACTCTGGTTAAGATTTTATTTTCTTTATGTTTTACGATGTTAGTTTATGAAGCCAGTAAAAATAAAGAATTACCCTTAGATGGCCTAATTGTGCTTTACGCAGTGAAAGAAGTTTTTATTGGCCTTACTCTAGGTTTACTGACCAGATTTTTTTTTCACGCTATTGCCATGGGATCTGAATTAATTTCTATGTCTTTGGGGCTCGGAGCCTCATCTGTTTTTAATCCCCTCAGCGGGACCAGCTCAAATTTAATTGAACAGTTTCAGGGAGTATTAGCGATTCTTGTTTTTTTCAGCATACAGGGGCATCATTTATTAATTGGTGGCATCAACCAAAGTTTTGAAATCTTACCTATAACATCATTGCACATTAAATTAATGGGGTTTAGTGAATTTGTTTTTTGGTGCAAAAATTTATTTGAAATAGCATTAAAAATCGCGGCACCTGTTTTAAGTAGTATCTTTCTTGTCAACTTATCCATGGGTATTTTGGGAAGGGCAGTTCCTCAGATCAATGTTTTTGTCACCAGCTTTCAAGTAACTATACTCGTTGGCTTTTTGGTTGTTTTTATATCTCTTCCACTATTTTTAAATGAAATGATTCAAATATTAGATTTGACTCACACGGAAATGTTTAAATTTATGAGGTCGTTTTAGTTATGGCAAGTGACGAAGATAACGAAAAAACAGAAGAAGCAACTGATGCTAGAAGGGAAGAGTACCGAAAGCAAGGTCAAGTCGCTCATACCAGAGAGTTAGCGACAGCTTTTTTATTATTATCAGTTTCTGGAATTCTAACACTATTTGCTCGTTTTTATCACCTGCAATTCCAAGAGCTGTTTCAAAATACCTATGGAGATAATTTGGTACAACAACTCAGATCAGGGAATTTTTTGGATATGACGGAACTTGCCGGAAGGAAAATTATCATTTTAGTTTTTCCCATTATTATTTTAGGTGCCTTGATCGGAAGCATTTCCAGCCTCATTCAAATAGGGTTTTTGAATGTGGATGACGCCCTCTCATTTAAATTTGAAAGACTGAATCCTGTCGAGGGGCTAGGAAGAATTTTTAGTCTTCGAGGCCTTATCGAAGGAATTAAATCTTTATTTAAAGTCTTATTAATAGGTCTAGTTATTTTTTTGACTTTAAGGAAAGAAGTTGCTGTTTGGCCCTACCTACAGACCTATTCCGTTAATGAATTAGTAATATACATGGGAACAATGATCACCAAACTCCTTTTTGGTATCGGAATGGTTATGTTGGTTTTAGCTGCTGGTGATTATTTTTATCAACGTTGGGATTTAGAAAAAAAAATGATGATGACCAAGCATGAAATTAAGGAAGAGACAAAGCAAAGGGAAGGGGATCCGATGATTAAGTCGCGGGTCCGTCGTATTCAAAGAGAAATGGCAAACCGTCGGATGATGGAAAAAATTCCCAAAGCTGATGTGGTGATCACGAATCCGACTCATATTGCGGTGGTACTCAAGTATGAAGATAACTTACCGGCTCCTCAGCTCATTGCTAAGGGAGCGGATCTTATCGCAGAGAAAATTAAAGCGATTGCCAAAGAACATAATATTCCAATCATCGAAAATAAACCACTCGCTAGGACCATTTTCAAAACGATGAAATTAGGTCAAGTGATTCCTCGCGAGCTTTTTGTAGCCGTCGCCGAAGTGCTATCTTATGTGTATAAATTAAGAAGAAAGGTTAAAAAATCATGAATGAATTTTTAGACCCCATTTTTCAATTTATGAAAAAATTTGAAAAGCTCACCAAGAACACAGATTTACTGATAGCTTTTGGTACATTGGCGATTTTGGCAGTCATGATTATTCCATTGCCACCTCTCCTGTTAGATATCGCTTTAACTTTTTCGTTAGCTTTAAGTATTTTGATATTGCTAGTGTCTATCTATACCAAAAGAGCTTTAGATTTTACAGCCTTTCCTAGTTTGTTATTACTCACTACCTTGTTTCGATTGTCTTTAAATGTGGCTACGACAAGGCTGGTATTGAGCCATGGCCATGAGGGTACAAAGGCGGCCGGTGATGTGATTTACTCCTTTGGAAACTTTGTGGTTGGTAATAATTATGTCATTGGATTTATCGTTTTCTTAATTCTTATTGTGATTAATTTCATCGTTATTACGAAAGGTTCTGGTCGAGTTGCTGAGGTTGCTGCCAGATTTACATTGGATGCGATGCCTGGAAAACAAATGTCGATCGATGCGGATCTAAATGCAGGGTTGATCAATGAACAGGAAGCTCGGAAACGACGAAAAGAAATTGAACAAGAAGCTGATTTTTATGGAGCCATGGATGGAGCCAGTAAGTTTGTCAGAGGTGACGCCATTGCGGGTATTATCATTATGCTTATCAATATCATTGGGGGTTTATTGATTGGTGTGATTCAGAAGAATTTGGATATTGCTACGGCTGCTAAATATTACACGATGTTGACAATAGGGGATGGTTTACTCGCTCAAATTCCGGCGCTTATTATTTCCACAGCCGCAGGTACCATTGTCACCCGATCTTCTAGCAATGACGAAAATATGGGGCATGAGGTGACGTCTCAATTATTAGGAAGCCCAAGAGCTGTCATGATTTCAGCAGGTGTTCTGTTTTTACTTGGTTTGGTTCCTGGATTGCCAACGGTACCTTTTTTCGTAATTGCACTTATTTTAATTACGACGGGCTGGGTGACTCTTAAGTACAAACAAGAATTTGCTAAGGATGAAAAGAAAAAGGAAGAGGCCTTGGCTCAGGTCCCCAAAAAAGAAAATGTGGAAACTTTACTGCCATTAGATTTGATCGAATTAGAAGTTGGATATGGTTTAATCAATGTTGTTGAGTCTAATAAGAGTGGTGATTTGTTAGAAAGAATTGTTTCCATAAGAAAACAATTTGCTCTGGATTTAGGAATCGTGATTCCAAGTGTTCACATTAGGGATAATCTCCAATTAGGCCCTGGTGATTACCGAGTCCTCATCAAAGGAAATAAAGTTGGCGGAGGTAATTTGAAACCTGATTACATGATGGCCATGGATCCTGGAAATGTTTCAGAACGTATTGAAGGAATTCCAACAAAAGAGCCAGCTTTTGGTTTGGATGCCTTGTGGATTACGCCTTCTCGTAAAGAGGATGCCGAAATGTCTGGATACACCGTTGTGGATTTGCCAACCGTGATGGCAACCCACTTAACCGAGATTATTAGATCCCATGCCCATGAGTTGCTGGGTCGACAAGAAGCAAGTCAGTTAATTGAAAACTTTAAGAAAACAAATCCAAAAGTGGTTGAAGAACTGATCCCTGATATGTTGACACTTGGGTCCGTCGTGCGTGTTCTGCAAAATTTATTAAAAGAGCAAGTTTCAATTAGGGATTTATTAACTATATTTGAAAGTCTAGCTGATGAAGCTTCCAAACAAAAAGATATTGAAATCCTGACAGAGTCCGTAAGAAAAGCCCTCAGCCGTTCCATCACACGAAAGTATTCGAGCGATGAGGGTCAAATTCCTGTGATGACTTTAGATCATCAAATCGAAGAATTGATAGCTAATTCTTTATTGCAGACCGAGCAAGGGGTGCAGTTGATCATGGACCCCCAATCGGCACATCAGTTAATAAATAAAATTGCTACAGCGGTTGAAACTCATCCAGAAATTGCGGGTCAGCCGATACTTTTGACAACGCCCACATCAAGGCGGCATTTATTTAAATTAACTCATAGATTTATTCCTCAACTTATTGTGCTTTCACATAATGAATTAAGTTCAGATGCAAATATAAAATCAATTGCGACGGTGGAGATGACCCATGCAAGTTAAAAAATTTGAAGCGAGATCAATGAAAGAAGCTTTAGAGCTGGTAAAATCGCAGCTCGGACCAGATGCTATCATTTTGTCCGCAAAGGATAATAGTAAAAAATACGGCTTAGTTGGTGATAGTAGCTTTGAAATCACTGCCGCTGTGAGCGAAGAGACGCTTCATAAAAAGAAATTTGTAGAATCTAGAATGGGAGATCAAGATAAAAATAAATTTAGTAATAGTTCTGCAAGAATGCAGAAAGAAATTATTAATAAGTTTGTCAACAATCATAAGTCACCGGCACCCATCAGGCCGATAACGGCACAAAGGTACATAGACATCGACAAGGAGCAGAGCCTCGCAGAGGAAAGAATTAGAAATGCTGCTGCTAGTGCCTTTAATGCCTATGATTTTCAAGAAGAAATAAAAAAAGGAGACACTTCCAAAAGTCGATCCACTGAGGACATAGAGTCCTTGAAGTTAGAGATCTTAGCTCTAAAGAAAAAGTTAGCAGAGGCAAATCAACTAAGTGAAAATATAAATCAGGCAAATCAAGCAAATCAGGTAAATCAAGTAAGTCCTTCAAATCATGCGAACTATCCTGGGAGTGCCTATGGAATTCATTTTGATTTAGCACTAAATTATCAAAATTTATTAAAAGAAGGAATGATCGAAGACCATGCGATTGAGATGATTTTGGATATTCAAAATGAATTACCATTGAATAAGTTAAAAAACAAATCACTGATTGAGGGATTGTTAGCAAAAAAAATATTAGAAACCATTTCATTGAGTGATGTAAAAGATAAAAAATTTCATTTTTTTGTTGGACCAAGCGGAACAGGAAAAACTTCTTGCTTAATTAAAATGGCATCACAGTTAATTGTCAGAGAGGGTAAAAAAATTGCAGTGCTGACAACGGATAATCATAAGGTGGGCGCTGTAGAACAATTAAAAATATATTCACAAATTTTAAATGTTCCCTTTGCCGTGATTCGAGATAGATCAGATTGGAAAGAAGTCATAAAGTTTATTAACAATATAGACTGTGTGTTAGTGGATTTTCCAGGTTTAAATTTAAAAACTCTTCAAGAAAAAGCTTTCTTTGATAAATTGCTTGTGAACGAAATTCCCAGCAAGGCGATTCATTTAGTTTTATCGGCTCGAAGTAAGTATGAGGATATGCAAGACACTCTTCATAATTATTCTATTTTGAACATTGATGATGTTATATTTAATCATCTTGATGAATCTGTTCAAAATGGTCCCATTTATAGTTTTATAAAAACAAACTGTATTCCTATTCATTCTTTTGGTATCGGATCTAAGATCCCAGAAGATTTTGAGTATGCCACCAAAGAAAGATTGGTGGATTTGATTTTCCATATAACAAAGAATAATAATTCTAACCAAGAGGCCAATATATGAGTTTTAACTACAATACGAAAACCCTCAGCTTTACATCTGGTAAAGGTGGAGTTGGTAAAACCACTTTAGCAGTCAATGTGGCCTATAGGCTTTCCCAGGCAGGTAAAAAGGTTCTCATTTTCGATGCAGATCTGGGGATGGCAAATGTAGATATCTTTTTTGGAACCAGGGCTCCTTTCTCAATTCTGGATGTTTTAAAAGGACAAAAAAAGGTTAAAGAAATATTAACTCCTCTTGATTCCAATTTGTATTTACTCTCAGGGGGGCATGGATTTGAAGAGTTACAAAATTTAGATTCCTATTCTCGAAGAGCTGTCATTGATTCCTTTGCTGAGATTCACGGAAAATTTGATTATCTCATTACGGACACTTCTCCAGGAATCGCACCAAATGTCTTGCAAACAAATTCAGCGGTTCAGTGTATTAATGTGATTATTACCCCCGATCCCTCTAGTTTTGCTGATTCCTATGCCTTGATTAAAGTACTGAATTCTAAGTTCAAGGTGAAAAGATTTTCAATTATTTGTAATCAAGTAAAAAACCATGAAGATGGATTTTATTTATTTAAAAGATTTCAGGATGTGGTTCACAAATTCTTGCTCGTAGGCCTGGAATATTTGGGAGCCGTGCCTTTAGATAACGCCTTAAGAAGTTCAAATTATAATCAGCGTCTTATTATGAAACAGGACCCCACCTCAGATTCAGCTATCTCCATTAATCAGATTGCAAATGAAATTTTAAATTTTCAACCAAAGGTAAACTACAACGGGGGGTTACAACTATTTTGGGAAAATATCACCAGCGTGGCATGAGCCATTTTGAGACAACTAGGCCACAGGTTTAGTATTTGTTATTTGGACTTTCAGAATTTGTATTTTTTGTTACACTGAAGAAGTTCAATTAAATTTTACTACTAGAGAAAAAGTTTCAATAACTTGAACAGCGATTATGGAAGGGTTGGTAGAGTGAGAAATTTAGCGTTGCTAAAGAAATATAAAGAAGATCCCAAAAAGCTAACTCAAAAGCAAAAAGATAGTCTAATAAAAGAATATGCACCACTGATTAAATTTATTGCCCAAAAAATTGCAGTTCGGTTGCCTGCAAATATTGAACTAGATGATTTAATTTCGGCCGGTGTCATTGGATTGATGGATGCTATTGATAAGTATGATCCCTCTCGCGATAACAAGTTTAAAACCTATGCCGAGTTTAGAGTTCGTGGCGCCATTCTCGATGAATTGCGTTCTCAAGATTGGGTTCCTCGTTCCATACGCGATAAATCTAAAGTTTTAGATAAAACCATCGCCATGCTTGAGCAAGAATTACGAAGAACACCTACGGATGAAGAGATCTGTAAGACCCTAAATATAACAGTGGAAGAGTTCCACGATTTAGTCAATCAAGTGAGGCCGGTCAGTTTACTTTCCATTGATGACGCTCAAACTTTTAGTAATACTGACAAGAAATCAATACTTAATTTGTTAGAAGGATCAAAACTAGCGAATCCTTACAATCAGTTAAATATTAAGAAAGTTAAGGATATTGTGGCCGGCGCCATCGAAGAATTGCCTGATCGACAAAGATTGGTTTTGTCTTTGTACTACTATGAGGATTTAAATCTCAAAGAAATAGGACAAGTCTTAAGAGTTACAGAAAGTCGGGTTTCCCAGCTGCACGCTCAAGCTGTGATTCGATTGAAAGCAAAATTAATGGCGACGATTGGCTCCGGAGAGATCGAGTTGGTATAATTGCTCTAGGTACGTAATTGCTCTAGTGGTTTCCATTTAAGTATAATTACTCTATCAAATAAAATTTTTTAATCTCCACTCTTGAAATTCTTTCTTGCAGAAATTTTTGAAAGATATTATTTCTGAATGTTGTATGAATAAAACGACAACAAAAAATGAAAACGGTCTTTATCTTGAAAATTTTGAAAAGGATGCATGCGGCATTGGACTTATCTGTTCGGGAGAAAAAAGTCCTACCCATCAAGTTATTGAGTCAGCACTTAAAATTTTAAAAAATTTAGATCATCGAAGTGCCCTCGGCGCCGACGGTAAAACCAGTGATGGCGCGGGTGTTCTTATGGAATTGTCCCATTCATTTTTTCGACGGCAACCAGAATTCAATTCCACAAAAATCGAATCCTCAGAGATGGTTTCCGATTTTGCAGTTGGAATGCTTTTTCTTGCTAAGGACAAATCTATATCTCTTGAGCAAAATAAAGTAGAAGAGTTGGCAACTTGTTTAGGAATCGAAATCCAAGGTTGGAGGAAAGTTCCAGTTAATTCAAAGATTTTAGGAGCTCAGGCTCAGTTTTTAGAACCAGATATTTTCCAATTTTTAATCGGGGGAGTGCCAGCTACCGAAGGGAATGAAAAGCCAGAAGAAGTCTTTTCCAGGAAGCTTTATTTTTTAAGACAAGCGATTCAAAGAAAATCTGAATTTGATGTGATTAGCCTTTCTAACAAAACAATCGTGTATAAAGGTTTATCCTTACCTTCTGAATTGGGTGACTATTATCTGGATTTAAAATCGACAGATTTAAAAGTTAAATATGCCATGGTTCATTCGCGATTTAGCACGAACACCTTGCCTGCATGGAGACTGGCTCAGCCGTTTTCTAGTATTTGTCACAACGGCGAGATCAATACAGTTCGTGGAAATTTAACTTGGCTCAGAGCTAGGGAAAAAAATATAGCTCATTCTCTATGTCCACAGAATCCACAGTTGATTCAGCCGCTGATATTATCAGGTCAAAGTGATTCTCAGTATTTGGATGACATGGTCAGAATTCTATGTGAATCGGGAGCAACTCTTCCAGAGGCGTTAATGACCTTAATGCCCGAACCCTGGAGTCAGTCTTCTTCTGATGATTTGAATTCTTTTTATCAATTTCAAGCGCCGCGAATGGAGCCTTGGGATGGTCCCGCTGCTGTTTGTTTTTGTGATGGCAAATGGATGGGAGCTAGATTAGACCGAAATGGTTTAAGACCCTGCCGTTATCAAGTTCTTAAAAATGGGACTTTAATTTTGGCTTCTGAACTGGGAGTCTTAGATATACCTAATGATCAAATTGAATATCAAGGTCGCTTGGGTCCCGGGCAAATTATCGCTTTTGATATTGAACAAAATAAAATTTATTTCGATGACCAAATAAAGAATAAAGTCGCCCAACAATATCCCTATCAACAGTGGGTTGCTGAAGAACAATTATCCTCGGACCGGATCGATGAAGTGTGCCAGGGACAAGAAATAACAAACAATTCTGAAGAGGGCGAAGTGGCTTTTTTAAGCCTTTTTGAAAAGCTTCATAGCTATGGTTACACTCGTGAAGAAATTGAAATGATATTGATTCCGATGATTGATAAATCAGAAGAGCCTCAATCTTCAATGGGAAATGACACGCCTTTGGCTATTCTGACAGAGAAGCCTCAAGTGCTATTTAATTATTTTCGTCAAATGTTTGCTCAGGTGACAAATCCTCCCATTGACCCGATCCGAGAAGATAGGGTGATGTCACTGACAATGTTTTTAGGAAAACGTCCAGCTTTGGGTAAGTTTGATCAGGCGGCAGTTTCAAAAGCATTTCTTTTGAAACGGGATCAACCTATTTTATCTCAAGATCAATATCAGAATTTATTATCTGAAGGTTTTCCATTAAAGACAGAAAAAATCTCTATTTTGTTTTCTAAAGATTCTAATTTAGAAAAGGCACTGGAAGATCTTTGTGATCGGGCAGAAAAATTAGCGGGTCAAAATCAAGTTTTAGTCCTAACAGACGAAGGAGTGGATTCAAATCAACAAGTCATACCATCTCTTCTCGCCGTGTCTTCGGTTCATCATCACCTAATAAGAAAAAATATCCGAACTCAAGTATCGTTAGTTATTTCTACCTATGAAGTTCGAGATGTGCACCAATTTGCTTGTTTAATTGGTTACGGAGCCGAGGCCGTTTATCCAGCGGCCATCAGAGAATTGATAACTTTTTTAGTTAAAGACAACAAGTTATCTTCAAATAGAAATAGCCTTTCTTTAAACTCAAATATTGATTTTTTAGAGAAAAATTATATGAAAGCTGTTGGAAAAGGCCTGTTAAAAATCATGTCGAAAATGGGAATTTCGACATTGCAATCCTATTGTGGTTCTCAACTTTTTGAAATTCTAGGAATCAATTCAGAAGTAGTTCAGAAGTATTTTACAGGCTCGGTTTCCCGAATTGGCGGCCTCAGTTTAGAAATGATAGCAAAAGAGTACGCATTTCTTCAAGGCGGTAGGTTCAATCATTTTAACACGATGAACGAGGCCTTGAGAAAATCAACAGTTTTGAATCAGATCCCCTATCTGTCATTACTTCCAACCGGCGGAAATATTCATTATCGCGAAGGAGAGGAAGCTCATTTGTGGAATCCTAAAAGTATTGCCCAATTACAGATTGCGACGCGAAAGAATAGTTTGGAATCCTTCCAGGCTTTTTCGGCAGAGGTCGAAAGAAATTCAAGCAATACCCTCAGAGGGTTTTTCCATTTTAATCAGCTTCGAAAAAGTATTCCCATAGAAAATGTAGAACCGGTAAATTTAATTTTAAGACGTTTTACAACGGGGGCCATGTCCTTGGGGGCCTTGGGTTCGGAAGTTCATGAAAGCCTTGCTATTGCTATGAATCGCATCCATGCAAAGAGTAATTCGGGTGAAGGTGGCGAAAGTGCAAAGCGGTTTTTTCCTGAAAAAAATGGAGACTCTAAAAACTCAGCGATCAAACAAATTGCTTCGGCCCGTTTTGGAGTGACAGCCCATTATTTAGCAAATGCGATTGAACTACAAATCAAGATGGCCCAAGGAGCAAAACCTGGCGAGGGTGGACAACTTCCTGGACATAAAGTCGACAAAATGATAGCGGAGCTGAGACACTCAACTCCGGGTGTGACTTTAATTTCACCTCCTCCACATCATGATATTTATTCGATAGAAGATCTATCACAGCTCATTCATGATTTGAAAAAAAGCAACCCCCTAGCTAGAATTTCAGTAAAGCTTGTCGCCGAAGCGGGTATTGGAACAGTGGCGGCAGGTGTGGCGAAGGCCATGGCTGATAAAATTGTCGTCAGTGGTGATTGTGGTGGTACAGGCGCTTCTCCCCTTTCTTCAATCAAATACGCTGGAATTCCTTGGGAGATGGGATTAGCAGAAACTCATCAAACACTGATTCGTAATGGATTACGGCATCGTGTGGTGCTAGAGACAGACGGACAGCTTAAAACCGGCAAAGACGTTGTGATCGCAGCCTTGCTAGGCGCTGAAGAGTTCGGTTTTTCCACAGCACCTTTGATAGTTCAAGGTTGTATCATGATGAGGAAATGTCATTTGAACACCTGCCCCGTAGGAATTGCTACCCAGGATCCCATTTTAAGGGCTCGATTTTCTGGACAACCTGAATACGTGATTAATTATTTTCACTTTGTAGCTGAAGAAGTCCGTGAGCTCATGAGCCGTTTAGGATTTCAAAGTATGGACGAAATGGTTGGCCGTACAGAGGTGTTAGATTTCGAAACGACAGAGGCGCAGAGAAAAGAAAATTGGAAGTTAGAATCTCTCGACTTAAAGAGCTTATTAGAAAAACCAGCTTGTCAGGTTCAGGGAGCTAAACGCAAAACGAAAGAACAAGAAGGAAATGAAATAAAATTAATGGAAAAAGACTCCCTTGAGGAGGAGATCGGATCCCTATGTCATTCATTTATTCAAAGCATTCCAAAAAATGAAAATAACTCTCATCAAAACCACCGAAATATGGAAGCAAATTTGAAAATTGAAAACTCTCATCGATCTATTGGTGCTTTGTTATCCTATTCTCTTGTTTCAAAATTTGGAGCTCAAGGATTATCCAAGGACACATTAAAATTTAATTTTAATGGGGTAGCTGGTCAGTCTTTTGGTGCTTTCTTAGCCAATGGTATCAGCTTCAATTTAATGGGCAGTGCAAATGATTATGTAGGAAAGGGATTATCAGGTGGCAAACTTTCTATAAGGCCACCTGTAGATTTAAAATTAACTTCTGAGGCTAGTTTATCTTTGGTTGGAAATACTTGCTTGTACGGAGCTACCTCAGGCGAGGTTTTTATTGCTGGAGCTGCTGGTGAACGCTTTGCCGTGCGTAACAGCGGGGTGAGCGCAGTTGTTGAAGGACTGGGAGATCATGGATGTGAGTACATGACAGGCGGTCATGTACTTATTCTTGGTTCTATCGGGAAAAATTTTGCGGCAGGAATGTCAGGGGGATTGGCTTATATCTATGATCCAAAAGGAACGGCAGCTGCGTCTATAAATCTTTCCTCGGTAGAATTAGTTTGGAATTTAGATAAAGAAGAAATTAATTTCTTACAAGCTCAGATTCAGGCCCATTATACAGAGACACAAAGCCCTTTAGCCTTGCGATTGTTAGAAAGTTGGAGTGTGCATCGAACTTATTTTGTAAAAGTATTACCCATTGAATATGGAAAGATTTTGCAAAATCGAAAGTCAGCCTTTTTTCTAAATGAGGTAAATCATGTCTGATCCATTTGGTTTCTTAAAGTACCAACGTCAAGATTTAAAGTACAGATCTAAAGAAGAGAGGCTAAGGGATTGGAATGAAGTAGCTCATTCCAAAGTGGCTTATGACGAGATCGGGCAGCAGGCCAGAAGATGCATGGATTGTGGAGTTCCCTTTTGTCAAAGCGAAACGGGTTGCCCCGTAGATAATTTAATTCCTGAGTGGACAAAACTGGTAACAGAAAATCGTTGGGAAGAAGCTTTTCATCGTTTGCACCGAACAAATAATTTTCCAGAATTTACCGGCAGTCTTTGTCCCGCTCCTTGTGAGTCCGCCTGTGTTCTGGGTTTGAATTCAGATCCTGTGGCTATCAAAAATATTGAATGGAGTATTATTGACCGTGGATTTCAAGAGGGTTGGGTTCGTCCCCAGATAAATTCAAAAAAAACGGGGTTTAAGGTAGCCATTGTGGGCTCTGGACCTGCGGGTCTGGCAGCGGCTCAGGAATTAGCTCGCAAAGGACACCAGGTCACCGTGTTTGAAAAAAATGCTCAGGCCGGAGGTCTTCTTCGGTATGGTATTCCTGATTTTAAATTCGAGAAATGGCGTTTGGATCGTCGATTAAAACAACTACGTGAAGAAGGCGTGGAATTTAGAACCTCCGCCGAGGTAGGGAAGGATTTTTCATTTAAGGATTTACAAAATGACTTCCATGCCGTGGGTCTGGCACTGGGAGCAGAAAAGCCAAGGGATCTAGTGATTCCAGGTCGGGAGCTCCAAGGGATTTATTTGGCCATGGATTATTTAACGGATCAAAATAAACTGATTGCAAATGAAATTTCTGAATTAAAATATTCGGCTCAGGATAAAGATGTGGTGATTATTGGAGGCGGGGATACGGGTTCAGATTGTGTAGGGACAGCACTGAGACAAGGAGCCAGATCAGTGACTCAACTAGAGATCATGCCGAGACCTCCGAGTGAACGATCATCTGAAACACCATGGCCTCACTGGCCACTAAAATTACGGACCTCCCATGCCCATGAGGAAGGGGGCTCCAGATGTTGGAGTGTTTTGACCACTCGTTTTGAGGGCGATGGCAACAATGTCCAACGCCTTGTCGCTGAAAAAGTAGAATACAAAAATGGAAAATTTGAGAAAGTCGCCTCAGAGCCAGAGCTGATTTTGAAAACAGATCTAGTCATTTTGGCACTAGGCTTTACGGGAGCGAATTTAGATGGGATTACTTCTCGATCTCTTGACTTCACCGGTGGTAAGATTCAAACGCAGGGTTTGGGACAAACAGCGATGGAAGGAGTCTTTGCTGCTGGAGATGTTTCCAGAGGTGCTTCGCTGATCGTGTGGGCCATCGCCGAAGGTCGCAAAATGGCTGCAGGTATAGATAAATACTTGGTAAACAAATTTGGATAGTCGGTCAAGAGTCTTGAATTCTTTTTTGAAAGTAAATTAAAGGCAAGGGTCGGTCGTATTAGCAGCACAGCTCACCAAATGAGAAAAATAAAGGTTATCGACATGGAATTTGAAAGACTACTATCGACACGCCCATTGGAGCCATTACCTACGATCGCCCATGAGTTCATGGAGCTAAGTATTTTCAGTCGCTCGATTCATAATGGAACGTTTAATAAGTGCATAAGTAAACCGACATATACGAAGGGATTTTTTGGCTGGAATCTAGGTTTCGGAAAGTTCATTATTGGTCGGGATGATGTTTTTGCTTCCGAAGTGGGTAAGAGCTTCCGTAAAACGAGGAAGAATCAGAGTTGAGGCGTATGGAAGCCGCTCAATCCTGGAATATTGGATCGAAATAGGCATCGATGGATGGGAACTGACTCATGTCGAAGTCAGTGATTTCAGCTTGGCGTGGTGGCCCTCGGGCTGCATGCGCCTGAGGGGCTCTGCTTGGTAAGTACATATGCTCTAAGATTTTCACAATCACAGTGGGATCCTCGACCTCGGCAATGATCTTGACTCCTCACTCAACAGTAGATGGTTTCAAAAAGTATTGAAAAGACAAATTTTCGATGAGTTAGAATCAGCATCATTTTTTGTACTTAGCATACGGCTAATTCCGTTTCTGTTTCAAGTGCGGGTCGATAGAAAGATTCATAAATGGGGCTCTCTAGCCGGCAAGTTGATCTCAAGCGGGTAAGAAGCTATCTATTTAGCCCCCAAAGCCCTTGATCTATGAATAAGTCCGTGATTTATAGTGGTTATAGTTCTAAAAAGGTGTCGCAGGGAACGCAAATCTTCGTTTTCGACCATTTCAGTCGCTAAATTATTAAAAACATAAGAAAATTCCATTTCGAATCTGTAGCGCATCAACACGCTTGCTTTATTTGTGGACATATCATAAAAGATATAGTACATATTTAGTATGTGGAACGTCTTTCTGGAAAAGAACGCAGTCAAAGCTCTCAATAAAGCCCCGAAGGAAATCCAGGAAAAGTTCGAAAAATGGAAAGACATTGTTCAATTACAAGGCCCAAAGGGATTGTTTGAAATCAAAGGCTTTCGGGACCATGCACTCAAAGGTGAGTGGCAAGGCGCAAGAGCCAGCAGACTGAATGATCAATGGCGAGTGATATATTACGTAGTTGCAAATGAGATAAAAATTTTGGTGATGGAGGTCACGCCTCATGATTACAGGAAAAAAGGTTAAAGAAATTTTGAAGAGTGGTTCATTTGTTCCCGCGAAGACTCTTGTCTTGGTGAGCCCCGGCCAATCTCTGCGAATTATACGAGAGCTTCAAGAGCTTTCTCAAAATGAACTGGCAAACCTCAGTGGGCTTCCACAGTCCACAATTTCTGGTATGGAATCTGGAAGAATCAATATCGGCGTAGAACGAGCAAAAGTTTTAGCAAAAGCCCTGCGCATTCACCCTGCGGTCATTGTATTTCCTGGCTGGGAAAGTGAAAAGGCGTCATAAAAGATTTACCTGTGATTTGAATAAAACACGCAAATCCCTTGTATCATAAACACACATTTTCCGATAGATTCATTGCGTGGACAGTGAAATACACCAATGACTGTTCAGTCAATAGAAAGAGGACAGGATCCGGGGTCAAGAACTCAACATGGATATGAGTTCCCGAATGAGAATTGCTACGGATACTTTGTGATGAGCTTAGACCAGAAGACTCAAAGCTGAACGCCACAACCAGGGGTCCAGTCTATACTCATAGGAAACAATTCAATACAACGACATAGGTATCACTTCCTTGAGTATGGTATTTGCCCTACCTGGATGCAGTGGTGGTGGTTTTGTATCTAGGTCCATGTGTTCAAGGATTTTTCGAATCACATGGTCATTTAGAACCGGCGTTAGGAAATTGATCCAGCCACAAAAAGACCTCAGCGTGAACGATCCTCTGAATCACCATGGTGGACGATTTTTGTTACAATTGCCAATCCGAGACCAAAGAGTATCAACACATTAAGACGACTTGTGTACCAATGAAAAATTACCAGGAACTTTCTAAAATTAGTGGGAAATATGTGGAAAACTAGGTTTAGATAATTTCAACTTTTACTTAAAGTAAGACTTTAAGTTTTAACAGGTCCAGATTTCAATTTAATTCCAAAGTATAAACAAA